>JBBTGK010000266.1:0-27855 GCA_038060635.1 Cyanobacteriota bacterium
ATGTCCAAAAGTTTCTATACAATTTTATAAAACTAATTGATTTGTTATTTCATAATTTTTTAATTCATCAGGTTCTAAATTAGCATATTTTTTATTTTCTTTTACCAAAAAATAATCTTTGTATAATTTCCCATTTCTTTTATCTTTTATAAGCGTATTTACTCCTATTACATTTTCTGGCTTTATTTTTAAATCTTTTTTAAATTTTTCTTTTAATAATTTAGGTAATTCTTTTGTTGTCATGTATCTTATTGTCCAAGCATTACTACCAGAAATAAAATAAATATCATAATCATTCAATATAAGATTTCCAATTAAATCAATAGTTTCATCATGAAAAAAAGGAACTCTATAAGAAGTTTTTCCTGAAGTTACATCTATTTTTGACTCTATATTATTTTTTCTGTCTGAAATTGCTTTATTCTCATTAAAAGCATTTTTTGTTGCATTTATAACATCTAAAACATTAAGTCCTTGCATTGCTTGAACAATCCAACCATAAGATATGATGTAAGGAGATTGATCGTTTTCATGATTTGTAGAATTTACAATTTTTTCATAATAATCTGTAAGATCAATACTAGAATCAAGTGAAATTTCTTTATTATCTAAAACAAAACTTGGTGAAATTACTTTTAGTTTTTCATCTTTTTTAACAATATTATTTTTTACTAAATAAGCAAAAGTAGCTTCTCCAATATCTCTTGAAACAGTAGTATTATCAAAATCAAAAATAACTTTTTTATGCTTAAAAGCATTATCTTTTATTAGTTTATTTATTTTTTTTCTGGCTTCAGGATTCCAGTTTCCTTCCAAAAGTTCAGCTGATGCAGTATTCATAAATAAAAATGTATTGATTAATAATGATAAAAATATTTTCAATTTGTAACCCCTTTAAAAAATGGACAGTTAAAATTTTATGAAATTTAAATTCTATACAGAACAAAATTTGACACAATTATGCCAGATTTTTTATCAATAATAAAGAGATTATGAATAGAAATTTATTAAGTTGATTGACTAATGAAGTAATGAAGTAAGAATATAATGTAAGGAGCGTTTTAAAAACGCTTCGAAACAAACACATTGGATAATTTTATTAAAACTCTAAATCTTTTAATTTTTTTGCTTTTATGGAAGTAATAATAACGACTAAAATAGTCATAAATCCACCAAAAATAACAGACGGAACTGTTCCCATAATTTTTGCAGCAACTCCAGATTCAAATTCACCCAATTCATTTGATGAGGTAATAAAAATACTATTTACCGCAGAAACTCTGCCTCTCATTTCATTTGGAATCATAGTTTGCATAATAGTTGATCTTACTAAAACACTAACTTCATCAAATACTCCTACCATAAATAATAAAAAAACTGAAAGCCAAAAACTACTTGAAAGAGCGAATAAAATTGTACATACTCCAAATCCTCCTACAGATAAAATAAAATATTTACCTGCTTTTTTTTCAATTGGTCGATAAATTAAAATTATTGAAGTTATTACAGCACCTAATGCTGGTGCAGTTCTTAAAATACCTAGAGAGGTTGGACTTACATGAAGTATATCTTTTGCAAAAATAGGTAAAAGAGCAATTGCTCCACCAAATAAAACGGCAAATAAATCTAATGAAATTGCTCCTATAATTATTTGATTATCAAAAACAAACTTTATTCCTTCTTTTATATTCTCTAGCATTGGCGGTCTTTTTTCAACTTTTGGCATAGGATATTTAGAAATCATAAAGATACACAATAATCCTGCAATTGTAATTATTAGGTTTGTTAGATAGGTTTTTTCTGGCCCCCAAAAATCATATAATAACCCCCCAATAACAGGGCCTAATAATAAACCTGTGGTAAAAGATGAACTACTCCAAATTGAAGCGTTTTTATTTAATTCTGGCGGAATAATTTGTCCCATAAGACCAAAAGATGCAGGATTCATAAATCCTTTTCCGATTCCTATAAAAAACATAAGTACATAAATATGAATAGGTGAAAAGCCAGTATATTCTTGTATAGAGGGAACATTAAATAGATATAAAATTGAAAAAAGAAAAAATAGCATTGTACCAAATAAAAGTTGTATTTTTCTTCTATCATAAAGATCTGCAATATATCCTGCGTATAAAGAAACAATTATTGCAGGAACAACAAAAGATAATCCTAAAAAACCTAATGCAAGAGGATCTTTAGTTATATCATAAACTTGTATAGCAATAGAAACTGATTGAACTTGAAAAACAATCATAAGTAAAATTCTTGCTATAAGAAAATATCTAAAATCTTTTATTTTTAAAGATTCGTAAGGGTTAGTTAGATCGTATTCTGACATTATGAAAAGTGCCTTATTATAAATTTTTCAAATTCTAATTTATGATTTACTGCTATCGATTTAAATTTAAGATCAATATCTAGTAAATGCTTTAAAATACTTCTTAATTCTTTTGAATTATAATTTCTCCAAAGTTTTAAGTTTTTATCGACAATAAAAGGTCGTTGGGATAATTCTTTTGCTATATCTGCATTACTCATATTATCTTCTGCTAATAATTTTTGATTATATAGTGATTTAAAAGTAGATGAAATTGTTGCAATTACTTTAATAGGATTATCTTTTACAATAAGTTTATTTATTTGAATAAGAGCATTATCAACTTCTCTTTTACCTAAATATTCTAAAAATTCAAAAACATCAGATTGATCATTTGAAACCAATTTTCTTACATCATCAGATTTTATAATATTTTGTTCGCCAATATATAAAATGATCTTTTCAATTTCTCTTTCTAATTTATGTTTCTCTCCACCAGTAGCAGAAACAAGTTCGTGTAATCCTTCTTGGTCTATTCTTTTTCCAAATTTTCTTAAATGATCTTCAACCCAAGGAAAAAGTTTTTTAGCTATTTCCCACGGTTTTGGTAAATCAAATTCTTTTACTTCAGCTGTTTTAATTAAATCTTTTACAATGCTTCTTCTTTTATCTAAAGAATTACAAGATAAAACTAACGTACTTGTAGGTAATAATTTTCTAACTAATAAAGTTTCAAAAACAGCAATTTCATCATCTTTTTTTGCAAATAATACTTCAGCTTTTTTTACTATTACTAATTTATTTCCAGCACCCAAAGGAGATGATTCTAATGATTCTACAATTTTATCTGGGCTTGTTTCATCTGCATTAAAAATATCTAAATTGAAGCTTTCCCAATCTGGATCTACTATGTCTTTTATTAATTTTTTTTCAAACTCTTCCATAGAAAAAGAGTCTTCACCATATAAAATATATATCTGTTTCAAATTTTTCTCCTTCTATCATTTTTATGTGATAAATATTTTATTCACATGGATAGAACTTCTTTTAATTTTTCTAATATGCTCCCAAAAATTTGTGTCCATTAAAATGAACAAGATGATCTGGATTTTCAGATATCCAAACCTCGCTTTCCCAAGCAATATCTAGTATTTGTTTTTTGAACTCTTCTTTAGTTAAAAAGGCTGTAACAAATATAATTTCAGCTGTACATTCTAATAAATTTTTTTTTAATTCTTTCATTCTAATTTCACTTATAGTTCCTGTCGAATAAAACGCTTCGATTAAATATAACCAATTTTTTTCTTCACTATAAGCAACAATATCTGGTAAGATTCCATGAGAAATATCAAAAAAATTTAGTTTTTTTAAATAATTTTCATTTTTAAGAAGCTTTTTATTAGCACCATCTCCAACATATAAGACTTTACAATTAGCACCAAATCTTGGTAAAAAATTTTTAATTATTTCTATTTGTAATTCATTATGAGTCCCAGTACTAAAGTTAAGTTTTTCACCATCTGAAAGTATAACTGGAAGCATATTTAGCTCTCTTTTTCGTTTTAATTCTTCTCTAAGTAATATCTTTTTTGAATTAAATTCTTTTAATTTTTTATCCCAATCATCAGACTTATAATTTATAATCAAATCTCTTAAAAATTTAGGGACAGTATATTTTCTAGTTGGGCTATTATAGTTTTCTTTTGGATTAATACCACTTCTTGTTACAAAATCAGATAAAAGTAAAAGTTTAATAAATTTTCTAGGTACATCATCATAAGATCCAGGACTAATATTATCTTCAAAATTTTCATTAAAATAACTTATAACTTCTTTTGAGGATAATCCATAATTATCTTCAACACACTTAGCATTTTGCCAAATACTCTTTACATCAACTAATGAAAGAAAACTCATTGCCATTTTTTCTAAATCACGTTCTGTTTTACCTTCAAAGGGAATTCCAATACCGTCAAGTATATCAAGAGCTTCATTAATTATTTTTTGAATGGATTCTGATTTTTTACTTTTATGGATATAGTTTTTCATCTTTAAAATAGTGTAAGCATATTATTCGCTTGAAAATTATTATTCAAAATTTCTTCAGTAGAATATATTTCTTCCTGAAAATAACATTCTTTTAATGAGAGTGCTAATTGATAAGCTAAAAGAGGTGGGACAGCATTTCCAATTTGATTAAATATTTGAGTCGTATTACCACAAAAATCAAACCAATCAGGAAAACTTTGAAGTCTAGCAGCTTCTCTGTGTAATAACCTTCTCCTACGCCCATCTTTCAATTTCACTCTTTGCATATCACCTGTAGCACCAGCAAGATTTCTACAAGTAAGTGTTCTAGCAGGTTTATTTGGATATAAATCTCTTGGATTTACACAAAAAGATGCTTTTTCATATTTTTCAACATAAGCATCCATTGAGGGCGTAAAAAATTTACTTTCTGGAGGAGTAGTAAACATTATATCACCTATTGCTTCCTCAACGGTAATTTTTCTTAAATTTTGTTTTGGAAATTTAAATTTACTTCTATGCCCAAAAACAAATAGTCTTTCTCTATTTTGAGGTATATCAAAGTTTACTGCATTCAAAATTTCATAATCAATAAGATATCCTAGTTTTTGAAGTTCTTTAATTATTAATTCAAAATAACTTTTATTTGAATATAAAAGCCCTCTAACATTTTCAAACATAAAAACTTTAGGATTTATTTTTTTTACAGCATCAATAAATATTGGAAAACCATCTCTTGAATCTTCAATACCTTTTTGATGACCACCTACACTAAAAGGTTGGCATGGAGGTCCTCCAATAATAATATCAGCTTTAGGATACTCATGTGATAACTCTAATTTTATATTATTACAATGACCTTTAAGATTTTTATTGTATGTTTTAGTAGCTGAAATATCCATTTCAAATCCAATAGTTTCAAATCCAGCTGCTTCAAAACCCAAAGACAAACCTCCACAACCAGCAAATAAGTCTAGAACAATTTGCTTTTCGCTTATTCTTGGGTAAAGAGTTTCATTTATATAATTAATATAATTCATAAAGTAAATATAGCATAATCAAAGTTAAATTAGATTATAAATTAATTGTTATTTATTTTCAATAGAAAATAAAAAAGGCTTTTTGTGAAAAATATTTGATAATATTAATATCTAGCTTTTTCCAACTTTAAATTGGTATAAATTTAAAGCCATTAAAAATTCAAGGGCTTCATTTGCAGATAATATTTCTAACTCAGATAGACTTAATTTTAAATCATTATTATCATCATATTGAGAAAAAAATTCAGGTGAAAATTTTATTTTTACAAGAT
Organism: Cyanobacteriota bacterium; assembly: GCA_038060635.1. GTDB lineage: Bacteria > Cyanobacteriota > Sericytochromatia > UBA7694 > JACMQJ01 > JBBTGK01. The sequence continues at coordinate 5,658 of JBBTGK010000266.1, forward strand.
TTAAGGTTTTATTTGTTGTATCTGGTATTATTTTTTGTAGCCAATAAAGTTTTTTATCTAATAACTCTTCTTTATTTAAAAAACCATCTGAATTTTTATCATAATCAACAAAAGTTTCTTTTGAAAATTTTCTTACTTCTTCTACAAATTTTATTTCGCTAAAAAGGCTCAAATCTATTTCTTTAACAGTAAGCTTTCCATCTTTATTTTTATCTAAATCTTCAAAAGAAGTATTACCCATTATTGGTATAGAAAATTTAAAAAGACCTAAATTGAATTTAATAAATTCATCTTTAGAAACAAACTTGTCATTATTAAAATCCATAGAAGCAAATATTTTTGGATTATATTCTTTAAATTTTTTGTAAAAAGTATAAATTGATTTAATAGAATTAGTTTGTACATTATTTACAGGTGATTGTTCAGTTATTGGTAGTTCACTAACCCCAACATTAGAACAAGAAAAAATTAATAATGATGATATTAAAGATAAAAATTTTTTCATAAAATAAGTAAACCATAATGAATAACATTAGAAATTATGGCATAAATGTAATAAAAATTAAATACAATAAAAATTAAATACAATAAAAAAGAAATTTCAAATAACTAGTATTTATAATATTTAAAAAAATAGTGAAAAAGATGATATTATAAAGCTAAAATATTATCTATAAAAAATGAAATCCTGTTGAGGAAAAATGTTTTTTACCATAGCAATTCCAACCTTTAATAGAAAAGAAATATTAGAAATATCTCTTGAAAAAATATTTGATTCTATAAAAAATATCGAAGATAAAATAGAAGTTTTGGTTGTTGATGATTGCTCTAAAGATGAAACAAAGTCTCTTTTGGAAAAATACAAAAAAAATTATCCTACTATTTTTAATTATATAATTTCTGAAAAAAATAATGGTATTTCAAAAACAAGAAATATTTTAGTTAAAAATGCAAAAGGAAGTCATCTAATTTTTATTGATAGTGATGTTTTTGTAACTCCAAAAACTATTGAAACACATATAAAAATGCACAAAGAAAATAAAAATATTATTGTTCAAGGTAATTTAAAATTTATTTCAAATTTAGATGAGCTAAATGAAATTAAAAAAAATCTTTTTACTGATTATTCTAATTCTTTTTTTGATACAGCAAATCTTTCAATAGAAAAAAGTAAAATAATTGAAGCTGGATTTTTTGACGAAAATTTTACAGGTTATGGTTGGGAAGATTTAGAATTAGGAATTAGAATAAGAAAGTTAAACTTAAAATTAAAAAAAAATAAAAATACATTGGCTTATCATTATCATCCTGAAAAAATAATTGACTTAGATTTTTTAATAGAAAAAGAAAAACAAAGAGCTATTGGAAGCATATATTTTTTAAAAAAACACCCTTCTTTTGAAGTCAAAATGATTACTCAGAATCATTATCTACATTACTTTTTAGACTATTTATTAACTTGTTTTTTTAACTTAGAGTCAAAAGACTTTGTAATTAAACTTAATAATACTAACTCTAAAACTTCAAAAAAATTTACATTTATTCTTAGAGTGTACCTGAACCATTTATTAATAAAGGAAATAAGGCACTTAAACGAATCAAATAGTTAACTTTTTTTTCCCCTAAATTTAACTTTTACTTAGCAAGTTTTTACAGAAATTTCGTATAATATATATAAGTATTAATGTCAATTTTATTTTATTGTCAACAGGTAAAAATATGGAAAGCATACTCTTAAACGGACACCAACTTAACGTTCAAGGTATTCAAGAACTAAAAAGTGGCCTTTCTATACAGGAAGCAGCTGCTAAGACTGCTAAAAATGGCTTAGATGAAGTTTATTTTACTGCCAATGGTAAAAACTACCTCGCTTATGGCGACGCCTTACAAATAGGTGAGTTGGGTAAAAATAATATAGCTACAGTTACCTATAAAGGTTATACAGGTAATGTTGTTGCTTATCAAAACGAAGCTAATTCTGCTTTAGAAGGTATGAAAAGTGGTTCTTTAGAAGGCATAAAAAAAGTAAAAGATTCTGTTTTAGGTGCCGTTGGTAATACAATAACTTCAATCGGTCCGACAACTACAGTTGCAGTTGCAGGAGTTGTTGGTTTAGCTGGCCTTGCTATGTACAGAGGAATCGCAATGCAAGGATTAAGCCCTATGGGTAATATGATAGGTGATTTACTTAAAAATGGTTCTGTTGGTGCATTAAAAGTTATTACTATTGCAAGTGCTATTGGATTTGGAGTTGCTACAATAGGTGGTGCTATTGGTGGTATGTCTGAAGCACTATCTAAAGAAAAAGATTATTCTTCAATTGCTAATGTTACTGCTGGTGGAAACTTTGGTGGAACAGCACCTATACAACAACCTCCTACAGACACTCCTGCTCCTGTAGTTGCACCAACTGGAAATTTACAAATGAATAATTCTAATGATGTGTTTTCACGACCATCAAGACCAACAATGAACAATAATATTGAGTTTGGTTCAGTAAGTGCTTTTTTAAACTCAAGACAATAGTTTCTTAATTTCGTTTTGTTAATCCCGAAGCAGAGCTTCTTAGTATTCTTAATAAAATAAAAAATTTAAACAAAGAAACCAGTTATTTTTAATAAAGAAAAACTGGTTTCTTTGTTTTTTAATATATAATTAAATTAAATTTATTTGAGGCATGTATTTTGAAAGATAACGAAGAAGAAAGAATAAATAAGCTTTATTCTTTAAGAATTTTGGATACTCTTCATGAAAAATCTTTTGATGATATTACTTATATTGCTTCTATTATTTTTGATGTTCCAATTTCCCTAATTTCATTTATAGATAAAGATAGAGAATGGTTTAAATCTAAAATTGGTTTATATTTAGATGAAACTAAAAAAAGTGATTCTTTTTGCCAATATACAATAATGGGTGATGATGTTTTTGTTATAGAAGATACTCATGAAAATGAATTATTTAAAAATAATAGATTTGTAGTAAATTCCCCAAATATAAGATTTTATGCAGGAGCTCCTCTAAAAACAAAAGATGGTTTTAAATTAGGTGCTTTGTGTATTATTGATAAGAAACCAAAAAAAATAACAGAAGAACAAAAAAAAGTTCTAACCGTTTTAGCTGATAAAGTTATGTTAGAAATATCTTTTAGAGAACTTTTAAAAAATTATTTGATTGAAGTTGAAAAAGTAAAAAAAATGAAGGATATTGCTGATGTTGAAATATCTAAATTAAATTCCCTTATTTGTAGTACAGATAATATAATTTTTTTGATTGATAAAGAAAAAAAATTATCTGCATTTAATAATGCGTTTAAAGTTTATTTTAAAAAATTATTTAATACAGAGCCATTTATTGGTATAGATATTATAAACAATGAATTTTCAAAATCAAAAGAAAAAAAATTATTTTGGGAAAAAAATATAAAAAGAGCTTTTTTAGGCAATAAATTTACTAAAGAAATTGAAAATAGAATAGAAGATAAATTATTTTTTTATGAAATAACCTTTAACCCTGTTTTTTTTAATAAAGAAATAATAGGTGTTTCCATATTTGTAATAGATATTACTACAAAAAAAATAGAAAAAAAAGAATTAGAAAAAGCAAAAGAATTGGCTGAAAAAGCAACATTAGAAAAATCTATTTTTATTGCAACTATGAGCCATGAAATAAGAAATCCTTTAAATGGTGTTGTTTCTACAATAAATTTAATGGAAAATATAGATTTAAATCCAGAAACAAAAAAATATCTTGATATTTTAAAATCTAGCAGTGAAGTTCTTTTATCAATTGTAAATGATATTTTAGATTTTTCTAAAATTAATTCAGGAAAAATGATTCTTGAAAATGAATCTTTTAATATAAGAGCTTGTATAAAAAATGTATATGATGTTTTATTTTATAAAATAAAAGAAAATAAATCTATTATAGAATATGAAGTTGATAAAGATATACCCGAATTTTTAAATGGAGATATAGTAAAACTAAGGCAAATTCTTATAAATTTAACTAGTAATTCCTCTAAATTTACACATAATGGGAAAATAAATATTAAAGTATCAAAAATAAGTAACGATGATGACAAAATAAAGCTAAAATTTGAAGTTTCTGATACAGGCATAGGAATTGCTAAAGATAAAATAGATTTAATTTTTAATCCTTATGAACAAGCTGATTCTTCAATTGTAAAAAAATATGGTGGAACTGGTTTAGGTTTATCCATAAGTAAACAACTTCTTGAAATTATGGGAAGTTCTATTTATTTAACTAGTGAAGAAAATGTTGGAACCACTTTTTATTTTGAACTTTCTTTTAATATACCTAATCAAGAAAAAATAATGAAAGTAACGCTTAATAGTATTTCTGAAGATTTAATTTTCAGAAGTATTCCTTTAAAAATATTGATAGCAGAAGATAATCTTGTAAATCAAACTTTATTTAGCTCTGTATTAAAAAAATTATCTTATGAACCAGATATAGCAAATAATGGAATAGAAGCAATAAATTTATTTAAAGCAAATAAATATGACATAATTTTTATGGATTTACAAATGCCTCTTATGAATGGATATGAAGCTTCTAGACAAATTTTAAGTTTAGGAAGTCCTGTTATTATAGCTGTTTCTGGTACTGATTCTCAAGAGGAACAAGATAAATGTTTTGAGATTGGTTTAAAAGATTTTGTTATTAAACCTTTTACTTTAGATATTATTAGAAAAATGTTATTAAAATGGTTAACTCGTATAAAAATGAAAAAAGAAGATGAAAATTTTTAATTATAAAAAATTTATATAAATACTATCAATATTTTAAAATTAAGATTACAATATAACCCTATGCTTTTGTGATTAATCACAATTTATTATAGAAGGTCGAAAAATAATAGTGGATAAAGAAAATAATATAAAGATAGAAGATTATCTTTTTTTGGATAAAGAAAATGATGAATTTATTAAAAAATTTATTGAATTAAATAAAATATCTCAAAAAATACATTCTATTAATGATTTTACTTCTTTAATATCTAATACAACATCACTTCTTATTAATTTTTTTAATTGCGAAAAAGGATGTATTTTACTTTTAGACGAAATAGAGCAAAATATAAATATTAAATTTGCAATTAATCTCTATAATGAACCAACAAAACTTGAAAATTTTAATAACATTTTTTTGAAGCCTTTATTATTAAACAAAGATACTAATTTTTTTCTAAATAACATAAATAATAAAGATTATAAAAATATAAGTTCTATTTTATTAGGATTAATAAAACAAAAAGATAATATAATAGGATATATTGCTCTATTTAATTTTAAAAGTAGTTTTTTTAATGATAAAGATTCTTTTTTTATTCAAGAAATATCTAATCAGTTTTCTATAGCATTGGAAAATGTTTTATTATTTGAAAATCTTAAAAAAGAAATAGATATTAGAAATTTTTTACAAAGACATTTGCCATCAAATATTGTGTCTAAAGTTATTCAAAAAAAGCTAAATATACCATTATCAGGTAATAAAGAAAAAGGTGTAGTAGTTTTTTTTAATTTTAGAAATATTGATGAAATATCAGAAAAAATAACCATAGAAAATTTTTTTAAACTAATAAATTATATTGTAACTACAATAACAAAAATTATATTTTCATATAATGGAATAGTTGAAAGAATCTCTTCTAATTCTATTTCTTGTGTTTTTGGTATAACAGAAAAATCGGATGATGATATTAATTTAGCAATGATAGCATCTTTAGAAATAAAAGAGTTATTAGAACATAATTTAAATATTATAAAAAATGATTATAAAATTGATGATTTTGAATTAGGTATTGGTATTGATTATGGATATATTTTATATGGTAGTATTGGTTTTTATCAAAGAAATGATCTCGTTATTTCAGGTAAAATAATTAAATATGCCAGAAAAATATCAAAAACTTCAAAAAAAGGAATATTTATCTCTGAAAATGTTTTTGAGTTATCAAAAGATAAATTTAAATTTTCTGAAAATATTATAAAAATAGAAGAAAAAAATGTTTTTGAATTAATTTCAAAGCTTTCAGATGAAGAAGTAACAAAAAATGAAAATTTAATGAGAATAAATACTAGAGTTTCTTTAAAAACGCTTGCTTATATAGTTAAAGGAAATACTAGAAGTAGTGGGGTTATAAGAGATATAAGTTCTGGAGGTGTTTCTATTGGAACAGTTGGTAATTATCAAATAAATGACAATATCATGCTTGCATTTAAATTACCGAATAATGTAACTTTTAGAAATATAAAAGGAATAATAAAGTATATTGAAAAAGCCAAATTTGAATCTGCTTTAAATAAAATAAATGTAATAATGGGTGTTGAATTTGTAAATTTGGAATCTAATAACCTAAAAGAAATAATAGGTTTTATAGAAGATTTTGAAAAAAATAAAATATAATTTTTACAACAAACGATTAAAAATAGTAATTTAGATTACCGAAAAAAATAAATATTTCCACTATATTTAATTTCGAGTTTAAACTCTAAAATTAGTGATATTCAAATTTAGGATTATTTATTTTGTCAGAAAAACTTTTTATATATCAAATATATATTCTAATGGGTCTGGTTTCTGGGCTTGCTATTTTCCCATTTATGATAAAAATGCTAAAACAATTTAAAGCTAGGCAAACAATAAGAAAAGAAGGTCCAGAAGAACATAAAGTAAAACAAGGAACTCCTACAATGGGAGGAATTGGAATAATTGTTCCTGTTTTAATTCTAACTCTTTTTATATGTCGTTTTTCTACCGAATCTCTTTTATTATGCTTTACAGTTTTTTGTTTTTTTATGATTGGTTTTATTGATGATGCGTTAATAGTTATGAAAGGTAAAAATGATGGTTTAAGACCAAAAATAAAACTAGTTCTTCAAATACTTTCTTCTATTATTTTTGGATTAGGATTACAATATTTAGGTCATAAACCCATTCTAAACATTCCTTTTACAAATACTTTTATTGATATTGGTTTATTATATATTCCTGCAATGGCTTTTATTATGACTGGTACATCCAATGCTGTAAATTTAACTGATGGTCTTGATGGTCTTGCATCAGGAGTAACCGCAATAAGTTTAATTTCCCTTGTTGTTATGCTTGCTTTTTCAAATCCTAGTAATATGACTTTTGCTGGTATTGTTATGGGGCTTGTTTGTATTGGAACTTGTATTTCTTTTTTATGGTTTAATTCTTATCCCGCAGAAGTTTTTATGGGAGATACTGGTTCATTAGCTTTGGGCGGATTGTTTTCATCTCTTGCAATAATAGGTAATAATGAGTTATGGCTTCCTTTTGCAGGAATAATTTTTGTTTTAGAAACATTATCTGTAATAATACAAGTTTCTTATTATAAAAGAACAAAAAAGAGAGTTTTTCTTATGACTCCTATACATCACCATTTTGAAAAAAAAGGTTTAAGAGAAACAAAAATAAGTTTTAGATTTTATATTGTAAGTTTATTGGCTGCTTTGTTTACATCAACTTCATACCTATATTTTTCTGGAAACTAATTAAAAACTAGATATTTAATTTTCTTCGTTTCATAATATTAATTTAACTTAATTTCAAGCATGTTTTTAAATGTGTTTTTTACGCAAGTTTTTCAGTTAAGTTACTATTAATCTTATATGAATGTATTAAAATAAAAATTAAAAGGTTATTTTTATGGTTGGCGAAGTAATATTAAATAGAGACAAAATATTTGTAAATTTAAATGAAAATGATATTAATAATGATAAAAAAGAAAATGCAATTTCTTTTCCTGATAATAATGAAAATAAAATTAAAGAAATTGGAAAATTTGTAGCAGAACCTGAAGCTATTAGAATTAGAAGTGGCGAAAATAAAAATCAAGTAAATAGTAATTTAAATAGAAGAATTGATTTTAATAAACCTTTTAATTTTCCAGAAAAAAAAGTATCAGAAGATTTTTCTAAAAATTTAGCAAGCGTCAGAGGTTTTTATAATGGCACTTCAGGAGAGAAAATTCATTCTCAAAGAGTTGATTTAACAAATGTATTAAAAAATAATATGGATTCTATGGAAAAACTATTAGCTCTATATACTAATTCACCAAATAATAAAGATGGAAGAAGTAATGTTATGATTGATAATGTAAAACAAACATTAGCTCAAATAAAAAATGGAGGAAGTAATTCTATAGCAGCTTATCAAGAAAAATTTTTACTCAAATTTCTAAAAGAAGCTTCTAATAAATTACCTAATTTAGATCCCCAAAAATGTGCAGAAATTGGTACTATTTTACAAACTTTAAATAATAATGAATTAATTGATCAAATTGCTAAAAGAGAAGAGTCCCAACAAAACTTTAATAAATCTCTTCATGCCGTATCTTGTACAGTAAGCGATATAGAATCAAAAATTGATGAAATAATAAAAACAGATCCTAAAACAGCAGATTTTTTAAGAAATTTAACTAAAGAATTTGAATCATATAAAAATAACCCTGCTTTATTCGTTATATATGGTCAATATATGAAAAATGTTTTGGAATTAATGAAAGAAGGTAATACAGATTTTAGTAAACTACCTGATTTAAAAGCAATGGATTTAAATTTCCGTTTAGCCTTTAATGAAATTAAAAGTGTAATGAGTCCTAATAATAAAATGACTCCTGAACAAAAAAGAGATAAAATTCTTACTATTATTAATCAAAATAAAGATGTTATTAATTTAGATATAACTAATTGTCCTAGATCTGGCAAAAAAACTGAATTAACAACAATACTTAATGATATGTTTAAAAACCCTCAATTTTATGTAAAAGTAGATAATTCCTCAACAGAAGAGATATTATCTCAATCAATAATTCCAATAGAATCTAGTAATTCTATAAGTAGAAAAAAAGAAGAACCTGTTGAATTATTGAGAACTAATATACCTAATGCAAGTACCTTATTAGAAGGAACCGAGCCATCATTATCAACTAATTTAACTTCAAGAGTAACACCTACAGCTTCTATGGCTTTATCAAGCCTTACTACTTTTACACTTCCTGTACCACCAAAAGTTGACGCAAATTCTAATTTAACTAATGAATTTAGTCAAGTTGACTTATTAAGTAGTGATGAGAGAGTTTCTTTATCAGCTGAAACTGAAATTAACCCTGTTTCTGCTTTTATTCAACATTTGACAACAGAAGATTTTAATAGAGCTTCTCAAACTATAAATACTTATATTGCTCCTGAGATTGAAGAATTGAATAATAATTGGGGTGAAGTTTTAGAAACAGGTAATGAATATGTAGTAAGAAATAACGAATTTAATCACTTTGTAGAAGAAACCTATCCAGAAACTCAAAGAATAATAGATTCATTAAATACTTTTAGTGAAGATAATAAAAGATTAATTAAAGAGATACAATCTGAAGATAAATCATTAGATATGGTTCAAGATGAAATAGAACGATTAATTAAAGATGCTGAGAAAGCTGAAGATCGTTTAAATATGGAATTTAATTTGGATGGAAATTTATGTAATTCGGTTACATTACTAGAAAAATTTAGAGATATAATAGTTGAATTAGATTTAAATTTAAGAAAATTAAATGGAGAATCACAAGATAAAACAAATATAGATCTTAATTTTATGAGAAGAGTTAAAGAAGCTCTTTATGCTAAAGAAAGAGTTGATAAGACTAAAAGACTTTTAGATAAAGATTTTTTAAACTCTAAAGAAATTAAAACTCAATATTTAAGCGGTGCATCTAAAATGGCTATATTACGCAGTGATGTAAAAATGATTTCTGTTGCCATGCAAGAACTAGCTTCATTAAAGATTTTTTCTCCTGTTTAGTCTGAAAAATTAAATAACATATTAAAACAAAAAAAATATTTTCTAATGTTTATTGCTAAAATTTACTTTTAAATCAAGCATTAAAATCAATAATTTCAATATATTCACTACCTTATATTTTTTGTTATATACTTGATAAATAATAAAATATTAGTAATTACTCTTTTAATTTTATATTAAAAAGATTATAATTCTAATATTATTTGTTTTTTAGAATAAAAAAAATGAACGAAGAAACTTTTACATCTTCACCAAAAAAAAGATTAGGTGAAATATTGGTTGAACTGGGTTTAATAACCGAAGAGCAATTGTTTAATGCATTAGAAATTCAATCTAAAGAAAAAAGACTATTAGGTCAGGTTCTTGTAAAATTAGGTTACGTTACTCCTGAAACCATAATAAGTGCCTTAGATATGCAAGAAGTTTCTCTTTTTGATAGCTCATCAAAAGACGATATTTAATATAAAAAGTGCTATTTTCAGCCCCTTATATATTATTATTACTATTGATACTACCTTTTTATCATCTAAATATTGTTAATAAAAAAAAATTAAAAAAATCTATTCCTTTTCCTACTTTTTATATAATAAAAAATCAAAAAAAATCTTGGAAAACTTATTTTTATACTTATTCATCTTATATTAATACATTTATTTTATTCTTATTAATATTAGCTTTAGCTAGACCACAAGTTGGTCATGAAATAAAAGAAACAAAATTAAAAGGTGTTGATATTGTTTTAGCAATAGATACTTCATCAAGTATGTTAGCTCAAGATATTGGAAAAAATAGAATAGAAACCGCAAAAAATGTAATAAGTAAATTTGTTAAAAAGCAAGATAATAATCGTTTAGGTTTGGTTACTTTTTCAGGAAAATCTTTTACTTTATCGCCTCTTACAAATGATTATGAATTTATTTTAGAGCAACTTGATTTGGTTAATACAGAAATAGTTAAAACAGGTGGAACTGCAATAGGAGATGCAATTGCAAATGGAACGTATATTTTTGAAAAAATTAAAAATAAAAGTAAAGTAATTATTTTATTAACTGATGGCGAAAATAATATGGGGCAAATATCTCCTATCAGAGCAAGTGAAATTGCTAAAACGAAAGGTATTAAAATATATACAATAGGAATTGGGAAACCAGAAGGCGTTCCTCTAAAAATTGTTGATCCCAAAACAGGAATAGAAGAATATCAAAAAGATATAAGAGGTGAAATTATTATTACAAAAATCAATGAAGAAGAATTAAAAGAAATAGCGGCAATGACAAATGGAGAATATTTTAGTGCCGATAATGCAAAAACATTAGATGACATTTACTCAAAAATAAATTCATTAGAAAAATCAGAGATAATTACCAAAAATTATAAAAAATTTTCAGAGAAATTTCATTATTTCTTAATACCCGCTGTTTTAATTATTTTCATTGTTTTTATTTTAGATAAAAAGATAATTAATCCTTTAAAATCATCATGATTAGTGAAAAGTAAAAGGTAAGAAGTAACAAGATAAGAATATATTTTTTTTTCTCATCACTCATTACTTTTAACTTCTTACTCTATATAAACATTTAATCATTTATTTTTTGTCCTTAACTTTTCATGATAAAATTATTTTACTCATCTTCATATAGGAAAATTTTATGAAAAATAATATTATATTTACATTAATAACCTTTTTTATTGTAAGTATTTTAAATTTAATTGATGCTTTTGAAATAATGCCCATGGATAAAAATTTATTATTTTTTTCAAGGTGGATAGCAATTGGTTTTTTGACTTTTTATGGAATAAAAAAGAAATCTCTTACAACATGGATTTTTATAAGTATGTTTTTGGGAGCAGAAATTGGAAATGATTTTCCAGAATTTGCCACGGGTTTAAAAGTATTCAGCCAAATCTTTTTGAAAATGATAAAAACTATAATAGGACCTCTTTTATTTGGAACTTTAGTAGTAGGTATAGCAAGTCATTCAAATTTAAAACAAATGGGAAGAATGGGAATAAAATCACTTATATATTTTGAAGTTGTTACAACCATTGCACTTTTTATTGGTTTAGGAGCAATAAATTATACTCAAGCTGGAGTAGGAATAGAATTACCAAAAGGTGAAACTGAAAAAATAGAAGTAGTTGCTCAAAAAAAGACCGCTGAAATAATATTAAATATTTTTCCTGAAAATATTGCAAAATCTGTATCAGAAGGAAGTGTTTTGCAAATAGTCGTTTTTAGTGTTCTTTTTGCAATTGGGTTAGCTATGCTTTCTGAAGAAAAGAAAAAACCTATGTTAGAATTTTGCGAAAGTTTATCTGAAGTAATGTTTAAATTTACTTCTATTGTAATGATGTTTGCTCCTATTGGTGTGGGCGCTGCAATTGCTTATACAGTTGGACACATGGGATTAGGTGTTTTGGTAAATTTATTTAAGTTATTAGCAACACTTTATATTGCACTAGGATTATTTTTACTCTTTGTTTTATTACCTATTGCTTTATTTTTTAAAGTACCAATTAAAAAATTTATTATTGCAATTTCAGAACCTGTATCATTAGCTTTTGCAACAACAAGTTCTGATGCCGCTTTACCTTTAGCAATGGAGAAACTTGAAAAATTTGGTATTCCTAAAAAAATAGTGGCTTTTGTTTTACCAACAGGATATACATTTAATTTGGACGGCACTACTTTATATTTATCTTTAGCTGCTGTTTTTGTCGCCCAAGCTGCAAAAATCGAAATGACTTTTTCTCAACAAATTGCTATGGTTTTTACTCTTATGGTTACAAGTAAAGGAGTTGCTGGTGTTCCTAGAGCCTCTTTAGTTATATTATTAGGTACTGCGGCAACATTTGGACTACCTACAGAACCAATTTTTGTTATCTTAGCAATAGATGAACTTATGGATATGGCAAGAACTTCAGTTAATGTAATTGGAAATTGTTTAGCTACTGTTGTTATTGCAAGATGGGAAGGTGAATATGATCCTGAACAAATTAGTGAAGGTTAAAAATTAGTATATTTTATAATATTAATTTATTTTCATTAAAATATCACTTTGTACATTGTTTAATGTTAAGTTAGATCCTTTTTTCGTAAAAGATAGACTAGTAAAAAATATTTTTATTTTTCCTTTTTTATTCTCAAATTCAATTAAAGCATCTTCTGTATCTAAGCTATAATCATTACTTTTATATTTTTTTACAATTTTTCTAAAAAGGTCATTACATTCTACTTCAAAAATAACTACATCATTTTCTTTTAGTGTAAGTTTAAATTTATCATCTATATATATTTTAAATATTTTATCTTTTGCTTTTATCTCTTGAGAGTTTTTTGAATAATAGTTATTTTTTAGAAAAATATCATATCCAGAAATGTCTAAATAATTCATATTTTGATATTTTATAGAATAATGTAAACTTATTTGTTTATTACTATTAACTGATGGTTCAAAATATCTTATTGGATGGACATATCTTAAATTCATAGCTTCCATTATAGTTTGAGGGTTTGAATAATGAAGAGTCAATTTTAGTGGTGGATCAAAAAATTTATTTACTTCATTTATTTTATTATAAGTATTTAGATATGATAAAATTGAAGATATTTCATATAAATCATCGTTTTCTATATTTTTTTCTTGATTTGATTTTTCTATTTTAGTATTTATTATATTTTTTTCGGATTTTTGATTTACTACTTTACCATTTTCTAATATTTTATCTTTTATCAATATTCTTTCTAATCTTGAAAATTGACTATTAAAAGAAACATTATAAGCACTCCAAGGCCCTATTGCAGTAAAAAAAGAAATGAATGCAAGTGATATAGGAATATATTTTATATCTTTTATTTTACTAAAAATAAAGTAAATAGAAATACCAAAAAGCCAAAAAGCTATTATTGATAAAAAATATCTTGGTTCTGTTATCCCATAATCAGAAACTCTTCTATTGATAGCAATAAATAACATTCCTATAAGAGGTAATAATAAAATATAAAAATATTTTGTAAAAACTTTTATCCAAGCATTTTCATCTTTTTCTTGAAGAGGATATAAACTTATAAATGAAAATATTCCTAAACTAGCACAACCTAAAATTAATGCTGAAACTCTACCGTTTGGTAATTCCCAAGCCATAGCTATTTTTAATCCATACAAATAAAGAATAAACATATAAATAAGGGATATAGAAATTAAAACAAATTGTGAAAAAAACTTTAAATAAGGAGGGTAAAATGTTTCTTCTTCAAGTTTTTCATAATCTTTTGGAATTCCTGCAAGAAAAAATATTGAAGTAAAAATACCTACAATAAAAATCCATAAGTCTAAATAACTTTTTTCTGGAATTGATATTTCTAATAATTTGTCTATAGAAAAAAGAGCTGCTGATAATCCTGTAAATAAAGTAAAAGAGTATATTCCTGCAAAAGAAAATCTTTCTGCTAATTTATAATTAAAATTCCAAATACCTAGTGATTTTTTTTTATTTATAAAAGCAATAAACATTACAATCATAACTAATGATATATTATATTGAGCGTATCTCATTAATTCTGGTGTAATAGCACGATACTGCTCTTCTGTAAAAGGTAATGTAAAATAATAAAAAGTTAATATTATAAATACAGGAATATGTAGTAAATATTGCTTTTTTTTATCAATATTCCCCGACAGTATGTCATTTTTTTCTGAAAAAATATAAATAGATAAAGTTGAAAAAACAGCCATTATCAAACATAAAACAAAATTTATGAAATAGTAAATATTATGTATTTTTTCATTATGAACTAAATAGATTGAGGTAAGAGTACCAACTATAGCAATTAGTACAACACTAGGGAATCTTTGAAAAGTTTCCGAAGCTCTTTTTGCAAGATAATCAATTGAATGTAATTTTAACTTCATAGTATGATTTTATCATATTTTAAATATAGACCTTTAAGTTTTTTATTAAAAACAAATATATAAATTTAAAAATTATTTCCAGAAAGCTTATCTAAATTAAATAACTTCATGAACTTACATAAGGGTTTGATGAATCAAACCCCTGCAAAATCCTTACTCTTCATCCTTCACTCTTCACTTCTAAAAACGTATATTAATTAATTCTCAATCCTAAACAACTTTTAGAAAAAATCTATTGCTCTAAAAAATGAACATTAAAGGGTGTATCTAAAATAGATTTTATTTTTGTTATTAACATATCCATTGCAACTTCATTATGACCACCCTCAGGTATTATAAGGTCTGCAACTTTTTTTCCTGGTTCAACAAATTTTTCGTGCATAACTCTAACAGTTGTTAAATATTGATCTACTACAGATTCTAAAGGTCTTCCTCTTTCAATAACATCTCTTGAAATTCTTCTTATAAGACGAATATCCGCATCTGTATCCACAAAAATTTTTATATCCATCATATCTTTTAATTTTTCATGAGCTAAAACTAAAATACCTTCTACTAATATTACTTTTCTTGCAGGTAAATGTTCTGTATGAGGAGATCTTGAATGAGTTTTAAAATCATAAATTGGTTTTTTTACACTTTTACCTGCTTTTAATAAGTTCAAATGTTTTATTAGCAAATCATTATCTATAGAATCTAAATGATCATAGTTTAATTTATCTCTTACATCGGTTGGTAAATGATGTAAATCATAGTAATAAGAATCTTGTTGAATGTAAGAAACATTTTCTGGTCCAACTACTTCAACAACCTTACGAGCAATGGTTGATTTGCCAGAACCCGTTCCACCAGCCACTCCAATTACATATACTTTACCCATTTTTATTCCCCAGCTATTTTTTTTGTACTTTCATTGACTTTAATTTCATTTTTTTTAGAAAAAAGAGCATCTATAAACATTTGAGGATCAAAATCTCTTAAATCTTCCAGACCTTCACCAACACCCATAAGTTTTATAGGTATTCCTAATGTATTTCTTATAGAAAAAACTACACCACCTTTTGCAGTGCCATCTAATTTTGTAAGAACAACTCCTGATAGTTTTATTGCTTGTCCAAAAAGCTCTGCTTGTTTTATTCCATTTTGTCCTGTAGTAGCATCTAAAACTAATAAAATTTCGATTTTTGCATTTATTGTTTCTCTATCAACAATTCTTTTTATTTTTCTTAATTCTTCCATTAAATTTGCTTTATTATGTAGTCTTCCAGCAGTATCTATCAATAAAACATTAACATTTTTTGCTTGAGCAGATTTTATTGCATCATAAACAACTGCAGCAGGGTCAGAACCTTCTTGGTGTTTTATAAGTGGAACATCAGCTCTTTTACTCCAAACTTCCAATTGTTCAATAGCAGCTGCTCTAAAAGTATCAGCAGCACATAATAAAACTGAATAATCACTAATTTTTAATTTTGCAGCAATTTTACCAGTAGTTGTTGTTTTACCTGTTCCATTAACACCAACCATGATTATTATATTTAATCGAGAGTCATCTATAACTATTCTAGATTGTTCATCATCTAATTGTTCTCTTAAGTATTCAAAAACAGAAGGCATAATTTCTTCTGGTAAAAAACGTTTTTCTTTTGCAAGTTCTTTTATTCTATGAACAATTTTATCTGTCATAACAACACCAACATCACTTTCAAGAAGAATTTCTTCTATTTCTTCCAAAAGATCTTCGTCTATTTTGGTGCTTCCTTTTACCAATCTATCTAATTTATCAACAAAAGAGTTTTTTGTTTTTGATAGACTTTCTTTAAGTTTTTCTTGCCAAGCTTCTTTTTCTTCATCTGTCTCTTTAACAACAGGTTTTCCAAGTCCAATACTTATATTCCCTGTAATTTTTGACATAAAAGAAGCATCAGGATCAGAGTTATCAATTTTTATTTCTATGGGTGCATTTAGTGTATCAACAACTTTTGAAAACCAACCTTTTTTTTCTTCTGTTTTTTCTTGAGTTATTTCTTCTACTTTTTCTTCAATTTTAGCTTCTATAGTTGTTTTAGATTCCTCTAATATTAAATTATTATTAGTATCAATAGTTTCTTTAGATTCTTTATTTTCTATTTTCTCTAATACTTCAATTTTTTGAGGAACAACTATTTCAGGTTCTATTTTTTTTTCAATGACAAGTTCAGACAAAGGTTTTTCAAGATTCTCTGATGCTTGCTTTTTCTCAGTACCACCAAAAAATCTTTTAAGCCAACCTTTTTTCTTTTCTTCTGACATTTTTATTTAATACCTAAATTTTTCATTACACCACTCAAAACACCATTTATGAAATTAGGTGATTCGGCAGAACCAAATTTTTTAGCAATTTCGATAGCTTCATCTATTATTATTTTATAATTTGTATGTTCATAACTAGTAATTTCTACTACAGCCATAATAAGAATGTTTCTATCTAAAGAATACATTCCTTCCATATCCCATCCGCCTTCGGTACTTTCATTTATTATTTTATCTATTTTTTCAGAGCTTTCTTGATATAATCGAATTAATTTTGCTGTAAAATCTCTAATATCTTGTTTATCCGCCATAGAACATAGAATAGGAATAGAATTACAGTATGAAATTAGTTCTAAAGCATGATGGGTATTATCTAAACCACTTGATAAAAATTCTTTTACACTTTCATTATTGCTTCTCAAACTTGCTTCGTGCATATCTTCGTCTGCTTTTAATATTTCTCCCCTTGCCACACTTAGAACTGCTGAAACTTCGTCAGTTAATGTCCTCGTTGCTTGTTCTATTAGATCATTTATTTGTACTTTTTCTATTTTCTTTTTTATGTTTGGTAGTTGTGATAAAACTAAAACAAAAAGCTCTCTTGATGTATGTCTTGCGTTCATAAAATCTTTTTTAATTAAACCTTAAAATATGTGTCAATAATTTAATTATATCCTTACTTGTATTGATGTTGATTTTTTTTTATCAAAAATCAACATTTAGTTATTTTAGTTATTTTATAGTTTTTTTCTTATTTTTAGAAAAAGATAAAAAAACTAACTTAAGAATATTTTTCCCCATTCTTAAATAAACCTTAACTTTCTTAGCAAGATATAAAAATTATTCTCTATAATAAGTTAAGAATAAATTAAGAGTTTTAACTTTAAGATAATATGTTAGAAAAATTTAAACAAATCATAACAAAAGCAGAAAGCTTCATTTTAGGAAGTGATTCTAAAAATCAAACTTCTAAAGAAGAGAATTTTTTTGGTGATAGCTTTAAGAAAAAAACTCAAAATGAAGCTATATATGCTTCTAAAGTATCTAAAGTTGTTTGGGTTAAAGGTCAAGCATTTAATGTAGTTGCAGAATCTGAAGAAGAAATAAAAAATAAAGTAAAAAACTTAAGCCCTAAATTAGCATCTGATTCTGAAAATATCATCGATACAAACAAATACATTTTTTCTAATCTTTATACACAACAAAGAGAAATAAAAGAAAATGAATGGGTTAACAAAAGAGACGTTTGGGTTAACGAATATTGCCCGGCATAACTTATAATAAGTTAAAACCGTATCCTTGATATTGAACCACAATATAGATTTTGTTTAATTCTTTATCATAAGCTTCAATATCTTTTGTAAAAATTATTGTCCCTTTATCATAATCTATCTTATAATCTTCGTTTCTTTTTAATATTACTTCTTTTATAGGCTTATTTATATCTTTTTCTATTTTAAATGTAACTATAGATATTTTTTCACTATTTATTGAAACAGGGTATTTTTCCAAATAATAAGGGCCTTTAATATTACCACCTCTTATTTGATCTGTAATAATTTTTGAAGAACAAGAAAAATTTATAGCAACCAGAAGTATGAAAAATATTTTAAAAAAAATAGTTCTTTTCTTAAGAATTAGATTTAGAATATTATTTAAATAGCTATTTTTTGAAATCAATTATTTTAGACCTTTACTTTTTATTAAATTATAATATAATAATCAAAAAAAAAATCGATAAATGTTTAATTTATTTTTTATCTAATTTTTATTATATCATTTTAAAGCTTGTTTTTGCTTATACTTTCTTGATTTAAGATAATCTTATAAATCTTAAAATTTCATATAAAAATAACTGTCAAAAAAATTTTTAACTAATATTAATACAAAATCACTATAAAATTTCGTATAATTACTTTGATTTTATTATTAACTATAATTTTTTTTTATAATCTTAGAAAGTTAACAAAATATGAAATTTACTGATGCTTTAACTTCTCAAATAGGAAGAAAAGTACTAACAGGATTAACTGGATTAGCTCTGTGTGTATTTGTTCTCGGACATCTTCTTGGGAATCTGCAACTTTTTATAGGTGCAGATGTTTTTAATAATTACGCTCTTAAATTAGAGAGCTTAGGGCCAATTCTATGGGTAGTAGAATTAGCTTTATTAGGTGTTTTTGTTGTGCATGGTGCAATAGGAACATCAATTGCCTTAAAAAAACAGAAAACAAAACCTGTTAAATATGCTATTCAGCAAAGTGCTGGAGGGGCTAGTAAACAAAGTGCTAGTTCTAAAAGTATGATTGTAACAGGATCAATTATTCTGATTTTTACAATTTTACATGTTATCACTTTTAAATTTGGACCAGGTATAAAGGAAGGTTATATAACCACTTTACATGGTGAAGAAGCAAGAGATATGTATAGACTCGTTATTGAAAAATTTCAGAATCCTTTATATGCCTTTGGTTATGCAGGTGTAATGATGTTATTAGGTTTGCACTTAAGACATGGTTTCTGGAGTGCTTTTCAATCATTAGGAGCAAATAATAAAAAATATTCTTCTCTTATATACACAGCAGCACTTGTTTTCGCATTATTAATGTCTATAGGCTTTTTAGTGCTACCTGTTTGGATTTTCTTAACAAAAGGAGGAATATAAAATGTTAGATTCAAAAATACCTTCTGGTAACTTACAAGATAAATGGTCAAATCATAAAAGCCATGTTAGCCTTGTTAACCCTAATAATAAACGTAAATTTACTGTCCTAGTTGTTGGTACTGGTTTAGCTGGAGCATCTGCTGCCGCTTCATTAGCAGAACTTGGATATAATGTAAAATCTTTTTGTATTCATGATTCACCAAGAAGAGCTCATAGTATCGCTGCTCAAGGTGGTATTAATGCAGCAAAAAATTATCCTAATGATGGTGATAGTGTTTGGAGATTATTTTATGACACCATAAAAGGTGGAGATTACAGAGCAAGAGAAGCTAATGTACATCGTCTTGCTGAAGTTAGTGGAAATATAATTGACCAATGTGTTGCTCAAGGTGTTCCTTTTGCAAGAGAATATGGTGGATTACTTGATAACCGTTCTTTTGGTGGAGCTCAACTTTCAAGAACTTTTTATGCTAGAGGACAAACTGGTCAACAACTTCTTTTAGGTGCTTATAGTGCTTTAATGCGTCAGGTAGCTCTTAAAAAAATTGAACTTTACAATAGAAGAGAAATGCTTGATCTTGTTTTGGTTAACGGAAAAGCAAGAGGAATAATAACTAGAAATCTTTTAACTGGTGAAATAGAAAGACATGCAGGAGATGCAGTTCTTCTTTGTACTGGTGGATATGGAAATGTTTATTATCTTTCTACAAACGCAAAAAATTCAAATGTTACGGCTTCTTGGAGAGCTCATAAAAAAGGTGCTTTCTTTGCAAATCCTTGTTATACACAAATACATCCAACATGTATTCCTGTTTCTGGTGATTATCAATCAAAATTAACTCTTATGAGTGAAAGTTTAAGAAATGATGGTAGAGTTTGGGTTCCTAAAAATAAAGGAGACTCTAGATCTCCTGATGTGATTCCTGAAAATGAAAGAGATTATTACTTAGAAAGAAGATATCCTAGTTTTGGAAATCTTGTTCCTAGAGATGTAGCTTCAAGAAATGCTAAAAATGTTTGTGATGAAGGCAATGGTGTAGGTGATACAGGTCTTTCTGTTTATCTTGATTTTACCGATGCTATAAAAAGAACAAGCGAAGCAAGTATAAAAACTAAATATGGTAATCTTTTTGATATGTATGAAAGAATTACTGGAGAAAATCCATACAAAGTTCCTATGAGAATCTATCCTGCTGTTCATTATACAATGGGCGGACTTTGGGTTGATTATAATCTTATGAGTACAATTCCTGGTTTACATGTTTTAGGAGAAGCTAATTTTTCTGATCATGGTGCAAACCGTTTAGGAGCTAGTGCCTTAATGCAAGGTTTAGCTGATGGTTATTTTGTAATACCTTATACACTAGGTGAATATTTAGCTGCAAATACACTAGAAAAAGTAACAACCGAGCATGATGCTTTTAAACAAGCTGAAGATGAAGTAAAAGCTAAATTAAATCAACTTTTATCTGTAAAAGGAAATAAAACTGTTCAAGAATATCACCAACAATTAGGTCATTTAATGTGGGATAACGTTGGTATGGCTAGAAATAAAGAAGGTCTTATTAAAGTAATAAAAGATATTTCTAATCTTAAAGATGAATTTTGGCAAAATGTTTTAGTTCCAGGAGAACAAACTTATTACAATAAAAACCTAGAGTATGCATTCAGATTAGGTGATTTTATAGAACTAGGTGAACTCATGGCTAGAGATGCTTTAAATAGAGAAGAATCTTGTGGTGGACATTTCAGAGAAGAATATCAAACATCTGAAGGTGAAGCTTTACGTAATGATGATGATTTCTGTTATGTAGGTGCATGGGAACATAAGGGTGAAAAAGCTGAACCTCAATTACACAAAGAGGAGCTAGTTTTTGAAAGCGTAAAACTCACTCAACGTAGTTATAAATAGGAGAGGTATAGGTAATAAATATGAGTCAAGCAACATCAAAAAAAATGAAAGTCAATCTTAAGATTTGGAGACAAAAAAGTTGTAAAGATACTGGTAAATTTGTTGACTATTCTATTCCAGATGTGAATCCTGATATGTCTTTTTTAGAAATGATGGATTTACTTAATGAACAACTTATAAAAAAAGGTGAAGAGCCTGTAGAATTTGATAGTGATTGCCGTGAAGGTATTTGCGGATCTTGTAATATGGTAATAGATGGAGTTCCTCATGGCTCAATGAAAGGAACTGCTACTTGTCAAGTACACATGAGACATTATAGAGATGGTGATAATATTGTAGTTGAACCTATAAGAGCTGCTGCAATGCCTATTATAAGAGATTTGGTTGTTGATAGAGCTGCTATGGATAGAATAATTATGGCTGGCGGATATGTTTCTATTAATACAGGAAATGCTCAAGATGCTAACTGCTTACCAATAGAAAAAGTTAAAGCAGATACTGCTTTTGATTATGCCTCTTGTATTGGATGTGGAGCTTGTATTGCAGCGTGTCCTAATGCTTCAGCAT
>JBBTGK010000267.1:0-10619 GCA_038060635.1 Cyanobacteriota bacterium
ATTATATAATAAAAAAAGGATTTTACAACAAAGAGGAAGAACTATTATGATTTTGAGTAGAAATGTCTTTTTTTCAACAATAGTAATTAGCAGTTTGGTATTAGGGTCTTGTGAAAAACCATCCGTATTTTTTATGGAAAAAAATGATACAACTCTTGTTAAAGAAAAAGTAACCTATATAAAATCTACATTAACAAATACAGCTATAAGTGATAAGTCAAATACGAACACAGCAACAATAAAAATACCAATAAAGTTCCCTGATTATATAGTAAAAGAAACAATAGAAAGACAAAAATCAGGTAAGAGTTTTTCAACAAAAACAATGTCATACTTTAGTTATGTTAGAATTGTTTTACTAGATCAAACAACAAATATTAAATCAGAAAATACAGTTTATACTAGTGGAAGCTCTCAAACAACTGTATTTACAGGTCAACCTGTTGGACACTCATTCAAATTGTATGTAGAAGCGAGAGTTGATTCATATACTACAATTGGTGCAGGAGTATCAGATTATTTCACATCTACTTCTGGAGAAAACACAAGATATTTAACAATAAAAATACCATCTTCAACAAGTGGTGGGGTATCTGGTGGTGCTAATGTAAATGCATCAATTAGTTTTCAGGAAGGATAAATATCCTATAATTATAAAGCATTTATTGAAAACTTTTTAAACCATACCTTGCTCAGATACTTCCAAAGAAGTAATTTTTTTAAATATTCTCAAAGTAAATTTTACTTATGATTCTTTTCTTCTTGCTTTCTTTTGAATTTGGCTCTACTTTCTTTTTTTCTCTTTGTAAATTCAACATCTAATGAAAGAAGACTTCCCCCCATTTCATTTATAACAAATTTGACTTCATTTCTTGGATCAAAACCAATGTAATTATTAATAATATCTTGATTACTAGATATTTCGTACTTTGATAGCTGAATTGAATATATACCTCTTCCTCCAGTTACTTTCATTATTTCAGTAGAAAAATTCATCATACTAACTAAAGTAGCTTCACCTATAATTGTTATTTGCTCATTATCCTCCTTTGTAATTTCAAAGAAACTTCCTTTATTTGACAAATTTTGAAAAATAACTCTTAAAAATTCTTTTGGAAAAATGACTATATATGTACAAATAGGTTCAAGAATCTGTATTTTAGAGTTTTTTATAGCTCTCATTAAAGCAATAGGAACTGCAATATTGAAGTGTAACGAATCAGATCCCATAGAATCAAATCTACCGCCAACAAGAGCAACTTCTGCATCAGTTACTTCCCATCCTTTCAATCCTTGTTTCAAATAAAGACTAACTAACCTCTCTGCTTGCCGTTGATATTTTTTTAGTAGAAAATCAGTGGATAGCTTTGATTTATAAACAATTCCACTTCCTCTTGGCAATGGTGTAATCTCAAATTCTACAGCAGAAACTTTTGTATATGAGGCAATACCCCTGCCAATAGAAATTGGAGTTTCTTTATGTATAACAACTGGATTAGAAAACTCCACTTCAAGATTAAACCTATCTTTTAATGTTGCAACAATAACCTGTGATTGAACTTCCCCCATTAAACTTACATAAATTTGATTTGTTAAACTATCATAGCGAACATTCAAGTAAGGATCTTCAATATTTAAAATTTTTAAGGCTTCGACTAATTCAATTTGTTGATTTAAATTATTAGGTAATACTTTCATATCAAGTAGTGGTCTTACAAAGGTTATATAATTTTGAGCAGAGACTTGATTTCCAATAAAATCACCACATGAAGCATCTAAACCATTTATGACAACTATTTCACCACAAAAAGCTTCATTAACAGAAATAAATTTTGTACCAACAAT
This sequence comes from Cyanobacteriota bacterium, assembly GCA_038060635.1. Lineage (GTDB taxonomy): Bacteria > Cyanobacteriota > Sericytochromatia > UBA7694 > JACMQJ01 > JBBTGK01. The sequence continues at coordinate 1,846 of JBBTGK010000267.1, forward strand.
TTTATAAATAGCTTTTATTTTTTGTTCAATGGAATCAAATTTAATAGTACTCCTATTATTTAACTTACCAGACAGTATTTTAACATATAAATCTTTTTGCTTGTTTACTACTTTAATAGAATAAACAAAAGCAGAGAAATCAACATCTAAGGTGGTTTTTGTTTCAGGTATATACATTTCAATACAAGAAAGTAATTGCTCTATACCTTTATCCTTTAGTGCTATACCACCAATTACTGGAAATATAGTTCCATTTTTAATTAAAACAGATAATCTATTTTTAACCCAATTTTGAGTAAGAGATGATTGATCAAAAATATATTTATCAAGTGTTTTATCATCCAATTCTGATAGAAACTCTATAGTAGTATTAAAATTAATATCTTTATAAAGTATTTCTCTATTATCAGTTTGATCTATATCAATTATTGGAATTATATTTTTATCAAGTCGCTCACGTATAGAGTTTAAAGTATTATTATAGTTTGCACCCAGTCTATCCATTTTATTAATAAATATAATTGTTGGAATGTTTCTTTCTTTTAATACTTTCCAAATTACATAAGTTTGAGATTCTATACCTTCTACTCCTGAAATGACTAATACAGCTCCATCTAAAACACTTATGGATCTCTCAACTTCTGCCGAAAAATCGATATGACCAGGAGTGTCTATAAGTTGAATTGATTTATCACCTAAAGTGAAACTTACTAAGGAAGCTTTAATGGATATTCCTCGTTCTCTCTCTATGCTCATTGAGTCTGTTACTGTATTCCCAGAGTCAACTTTACCAATACCACTTATAACATTGGTATGATAAAGAATATGTTCAGTTATTGTTGTTTTTCCAGCATTAGCATGAGCAAAAATACCTAATGTTAAAACTGGTTTAGCTTCTCTCATAATTATTTATTTTATATATTCTAAAACAAGTTTATTTATTAATGTATTATAATCAATACAACTAGGACTTTCTATATCAAAATTATCACTGCTTTTGTGTTTAGATGCTGGACAACCAGTACCACAGATGTATCTGTATTTACAATCAATACAAGATTCTAAAATATTAACACTTCTAGTTTGCCACATATTTAAAATATTTTCATCAATTTTGTATATAGGATCAAAAGTACCTGTTCTGTAATTATCATTACCAATACCATGCCAACACTTATAAATATTACCTTTATAATCTATAATATATTGATTTTTTGAGGCACCACAATGACGCAACACAGGTTGATAAATTTCATTAGAGAAAATAGCATTAATAAATGCTGATGGATGAAAATTCTTATAAAAAACTTTAGTATTTGGATATTGTTTTTCCATTCTTAACAAAGACTCAATGCCAATCTGTTCATCTACAACATTTTGCTCTCCTGAACACCCTCCATCTTGTAAAAGATATATATAAGGCTTTAATTTTGAGATCAAACCAAATTTTTCAACTAAAATATCTGCAAGATAAGGAATATCGGAAATTGTTGAAATATCCGCATTAACTCTTAGATAAACGGTAATATCAGAATCAAGAGCCTTTTTAATGTTTGAAATTATTTTCTCAAAGCTACCAGATCCATTATGAAGCATTCGTCTACTATCATGGATTTTTTGTGATCCATCTACGGTAACTTGTATATGCTCAACATTATCATCATTTAAGTCTTGTATGTAATATTCTAAATCAACTCCATTTGTAACGATATTAACTGAATATCCATTTTTTTTAACATTTTCAAGTATATATTGTATTACTTTAATATTACCCTTAAGTAAAGGTTCTCCACCCATAATTGTTATTTTTATCTCTTTATTTGAATTTATAGTATTATTTTTTTTATGTTGATAAACAATTTCATTTATCAATGCAAATTGTTTATCAACCAACTCAAATTTATTCTTTAAACTAGTATTACTTATTTCATAAGTTTGCTCATAACAGTATATACATTTCAAATTACAAGCATATGTAGGAATAATCAAGAAACTCGGGGTACTATTAGTTTCAAGTTGTTCTAATTTGATATTTATTTCTAATATAAAAGAATCATATTCTAATTTATTTAAAAACAAATATTTTCTTGTTTTCATTTTTTCTATAACTGAACTATCAAGATCACTTAATTGATTATTTTTTATTTTATAATATATTTGCTCATTAATATAATCACTTGCACCATTAATAAGATTAATCATAAGATACTTGTTTTTATGAATTTCGATAAATTGGATTTCATTTATTAAGTACATTTTTCCTCCTATATAATCACTAAAATAATTTGCATAGATGTAAGAGGTAGTTTAATGATTATAAAATCATAAAATAAACTACCTCTTTTAATAAAAACTTACACGTGATAACGACAAGAACAAGCTTCAGAAACTAATTCTTTAGGATCTGTAAGGACATTTGTATTAAATGACTCCACTGAAAACACCTCCTTTTTAATTTCTTTTATTTCCTAATTAAGATACTATTACTTATATCTAAAAAGGTCTCGTTGAAAAAGATTAAGATAAGGTTAAATTAACTAGCTAAAATATCTACATTTCCTAAAATAACAATTATATACCCCTTACTAGTTGTCTCAATTTGGATTATATCTCTAAAAATATTTTTAATTGTTGCAATATATCCTCTAATAGTTGAATCATGACAAGATAATTCATAAGCAATTTCAACACTACTTAAAACCCTATGTTTGTTTTTTAATACAAATAAAAGCATGTCAAAAAGGGTTTTACTTAAGTAAATTTCTCTTCCACTAATATATGATTTTTTACTTATTAATTGAATAGTCAAAATAGCATCTTTATATATAAATTGTTCATCTAAAAATTTATATATTAGTGAATTTGCATGTGATAAAAAATATAAAAATTTATCTCTAGGATTTAATAAATCAATATTAGTTTTATATTTAGATTTATCAAAAAAGGAAGCTATTTTATTTAATAAGTCATTATTTTCAAAAGATATTGTTGATTGAACTAATTTTTTAAATAATTTTCTGAATATGATTAATTCATCTCTTTTTCTTATATATAATAAATCTATTTGACTTAACTTACAAAAATCATCCCAAGTTATACCATAGCTTAACAAAAGTAATTTCAAAATTTCTGGTTTTAAATAATTTATCTTTATTCCATTTATTAACCTCAAGTACTTAGAAGGAATTTCTGGAAAAGAATAAGCATTATTTGTATATGAACCTACAATAAAATATATATATGCAGACATAATAGATACTTCATTAACAAATTCATTAGAATAAGAATTTTTAATTGTATTACTTACAAGAAGTTTCATTAATCTTTCATAACTAAACGTAACACCATATTGCTCCTTATCTTTATTCGTATAAAACTCAACTTGTTTAATAAAATTTGTGGTATTCTCATCTTTCCACCTGTTGTTTTTAGTAAAAATAGTATTAAAAAAGTTAAGAAAATTGTTATAGTATCTTATACTTTGTGTACTTTGGTTTCTTAGAAAAACAGTTTTTTTGATTCCATTATAGTTAAATAAGTTAAATATTTCTTTTTTGTTTGGAGTAATAACCTTAGATTTGTATTCCAATTGATTTTCTAAAAATTCATCTATATATCCATTATACTTTGTCCAAATGGCTGTTGTGATAGTATTATTTTTCCAGAAACTATCAAAACTATCAAAATAAGATTTTTCTTTAAAGTTAAAAAAAATTGTATTTGGAGAAAATATAATTATATCAACTAGAAAAAGAAGAGTATTTATATGTTCTCGAAAAGATTTAACATTTACTTTTTGATGATAAAAAGGATCAATCCCATAATAATAAGCAATATCATAATTTCCTGAAGAAATAAAATCAGAATATTGATAAAATTTATTTGGCTCTAACATGTAATCTTTAGTCATTTTAAAGATATTACTTCATACCTCAGTTCAGGATTTCTAAAACATTTATTTAACATGAATTCGATGAAAAAAAATTAAGCTGGAATAGGTTAAATAGGAAAAAAACATGCTAAAAATCTTTTTCTTAACCTATTATTATCAAACATAAATTTATTGTACTAAATTTAAATATTAAAAAAAATGATCAGTATCAAGTTTTTTCAAGCTTTTTTATTAAAATTTCTATGCAAAAAAAGCTTGAAATTATTTCACCTTACTTTAGCATCAAATAGCTTTGAGTATCTACTCAAGAGCAAATAATGTTCTTTAAAAAAAGGAGAAATAAGTATGAGGAAAAGTAATCTCAGAAATAAAATAAAAATGTATCTAAAAGAAAAAAACAAAACTTCAGTTGAAAAAGAAGTTTTTAGTTTGATTCTATCAGCTTCGCAAGATTACCAAGAATTACACACCTTTTTTATAAAATTATATAAAGAAGGAATTAATTCAGGTCTTATTCCAAAGTTAACATCAATAGAGGAAAAAATAAATTTTTGCGACCGTTTTTATTTTCAAATAGAGGATCTTATCAGAAAATCAAATGAACCAATTATTTTTGAAAGAGATTCATTCATTAAGGTTCAAATGACAAATTGGGTATTTTTTGAAATACTGAGACTTTGTATCATTCCAATTATGAATGTAGTTGATAAAACAACTCATGAAATAAAACAAAAAGTACAGTATGAGCCTGAATTATATTCTGTTTTGGATAATGTTCTTCCTTCAGATAAATTCTTTCAGGTGTATGATAATTTATACATTAGCCTAGGTGTGCATTACCTATGTGAAAAATATCCTTATTTTTGGAATATAGTAGATTATTTATATACAATAAGGTCAAAATATGGCGAAGAAAATCTTTCTTTTGATAGTATAAGACTTCATTGTAATTATGAATTAAATACTACTTCAATTATTATCAACACAAAAACTTGCAAAGAAACGCTTTCTCATACGATACCTTTAAAAGAATTAGTCTTTTATTACTCAGATGATCAGTTATTACTGGAATCAGAGTATTGAAAGTTTGTAAGGCTGTATATTAAAAATATACGGCCTTTTTCTTGATATAAATACCTTATTAGCTTATCAATAAAATAAAATTATAAAAAAGCCTTATATAATGAGATATAAGGCGTTACTTTATTTTTTATGACTATTAGTATTCAGATGGAAGCAAAATCACGTCATTAGTATAATAAAAGCTAAATTTAGGCAAAGGAAAGTCGGTATATTGAATTTTTTGAGAATAAATGATATTTTCATTTCCATCAGTTACTTTTATTTCACCTGTAGATGATTCTAAATCAACGAGTAATTCATAGAATTGAAATACTTCTGATTTTACTTTTGGATAGGATTGAATTGAAAAAACAATATCACCTATCCAATATGCTTGGGCTGTATCAAAAATGAACTTGATTCCATCCGTAGCAAGTACATTAGGATAAAGCTGATACCATTTATCAGTGCCACAAAAGCTTCTTATTTCAGATTCAATTTTCTTTCTAATTTCTATTCTTGGATCTTTTTCATTCGCTTGTAACGATTTCAAAGATTGAATCGTTATCATAGAAAGAATATTTTGAAAAGATGTTAAAAATCCAAAATAGGCTAAAGAAACTTTAGTAAGGGTGTCTTTAGGTAAAACATACGCTTGTTTATATTCTTGTTCATATTCTACAAGCAATTCTTCTATTTTCATATAATGCCTGTCTGTAAACTCAATACAAAAAGAAACCGAAGTTAATTTTGGTACTATTCCTGAATCTAAACCATTTTCAACCACATGAAGAATAAAGTTTTTTAATTCAGAATATGTTTCTGAAGATTCAAAAACAAGATCTATAACCTCTTTTTCTAATAAAGATGTAGAACTTTTCCTATAAAGCTCTAAATTCTCTTTAATTATGTCTGACATAATAATGTCTTCCTCTAATTTTCAATAATCATCACACTTTCACATCAAAAAAGATGTAAAGCGGTAAAATAGTACATTCTGTAAAATTTTTTTCAAGTTTTTATATCTCTTTTATTATTTTTTTGAAATATCAAGAAAATATGATTGTATATCTTCTTTTACTTTATGATGTGTACATAAATTTGTTGAATAATGAGTATAATCACCCTTTTCTATTTTATTTTCTGATGTATAAGGATTAAATGGTTTATGTATTTTATAGACTCTATGTTTAGGATTTTGTTCTTTTGAAAATTTACCAATACTACAAAGAATAACTTTCTCTGCTTCAGCAGAAACTAGTAGATTACGAGAAGCTTCCAAAGAAAGTCCTGTTGTAGAAAAATCATCTAAAACAATCACTATTTTATCCTTGATCTGTTTTTGGCTTTTTAAAACCAAAGAATTAAATTCTTCTTCAAAAGTAATTTTTGAATGTTTCCTAACACTTCTTAAATAGCTTTTATTTAGAGTATCACGCCATCTTGATAATGAGTGAGTAGCATCAAGTATCGTAAAATTACTCGTATTATTATTTGAATTATGGCTTGGGTATTCTAAAAAACAAGTATTAGAATTTACAAAGCCTTCTTGTAAGAGATTGTGGAGTAAAAGTTCAAGAATAACTTTTTTTACTGATTCTGATTTAGATTCACCAAAATACATTTCTTTGTTATACAAAAATACATCTTTAGGCGTAAAAATGTCATTTTTATTATAAGAAAGCTCAATTGTAGCATTAAAAAGACTTCTATAAATAACCTTTAAATTGTCAGGAGTAACAATATCTAAAGTATATGACCAAAGCGGTTCATCATATTTTTTCAATAATTTTTTACTATAGGTAAGTGATTTTATAGCAGGAATATTAAGGAACTAAGCAAAAATAAAATTACTTTTGTCTACTCTTAATGTCAATAAATTTTCCCTGTTAAAACGGTTTGTAGCAAATAAAGATCATCATGTAACGCTGAAAGATACAGTTTCATAAGAGATGTTCTGTGCATTAAATCGCTTTTCATCATTCTTACAGACATCAGAATATCTGCGTTCATTTGGTGAACATACAAACTCATTTCTTCTAAGAGCTTAATATGTTTCTTTTGATCTTTGGTTAATTTCTGTTCTTTCCAACTTTTAAGCTGATCACGATACACAATATCAAGTTCTAAATTAGAAAAATAGACGTTTTCAATTCTACTATATGTTTTAGAATCCAATTCTAATCGAACCTGAAGTGATGGTATAAAAGTATCTAATTGTCCTTCTGAGGATGCTATAGTACCAGCTAACATGCTTTCAAATGTTGGCATAAAAGAAAGGGGATAAATATTAGGCTTTTGAGTAAGTGTTACTTCTTCAATTTGTTTTTTCATTTCAAAATGATGTTTAAGAATAAAATGAACTTCTTTTATTGCTTTGTTAAAACTTGGCATAATCCCATCAAGTCTATTGTAGAAAACATAATCATCATCTATTAATAAATTCTGCTTCTTTTTTTGCTTAATAAGTTTCAAAAAATCTTGGTACGATTTTTCTGCTGTAGCTTTTTCTTTAACAAATTTATCATAGTTGGTATATAAAAGGTCTTTATCAATATAAATCATAGGTAAAGAGAAAATTTTAGGTATTAAAATATCTTGGGTTAATGAATTAAGTGAAAAAACAGCATCTACACAGTCTTGATAAATTTTTTCAGAATCAGTAATAACTTTAGTTTTTTTTGTTTTCATAAAAACCTCAACATATTTTGTCTAAAGTATAACAAGAAGAAACAAAAAAAGAACTTCCTAGAAAGAAAGTTCTCATAGTATTTATGTTTTTAAACCTACTGAAACAGCAATTTGAAATGCTATTATTTGTAGAGCTAACCATGTTAGCTCAGATTTTATGTCTTCCTGTAACTCTAATTTCCCTCCATTTTTTTGAAAATTGATAATAAGGTACTGGATTTCATCATAATTTGATTCAAAAAATGTGTAGATGTCTTTATAATAAAGAAGTTGCCCAATACCACCAGTTTTTCCACCTGATGAAATAATTTCATTCAAATAAACGCTTGGTTCTTGGTTGCTTTCAAGTATTTTGGAACACAACCATTTTTCTAAACCAACATTTGAACCATCTTTATGTTTTTGTATTTTTACCAAAAGATCTGATGTCATTTTGTTTTACCTACTATTTTCAATGATATTTCAACTTTAAAAATATTTAAAGCAAAATTATGCTAGAGAATAAGAATAAAAGATCAAGAAAAAAGCCTGTAAGATATATCTTACAGGCTAAGAAGGGGAATATCCCCTTAACTTACATCTAACTGATTAGCTAATCTATAAGCTATGATTTCTACGGCTAACCATGTTAATTTTGATTTTATGTCAGATTGAAGTTCAATTGTACCTACTTCATCTTGATATTCTAGTAATAATTCTTGAATTTCAAGATAATATTCATCAAAAAATGGGTACACATCTTTGTAATAAATAAGTTCTGAAATAACTCCATTTTGGCAACCACAATTAATAATATCTTGTAGATATGCTTCAGAATCTTCAGAATCTAAAATGTTTGTAATGAGCCATTGCTCTAATCTATTCTCAGACTCATTCTGAATCTTTTTTAACTCTTTTCTTAAATCACTCATAGTCAATAATGTTATAAAGTAAATCTTTTACTGACAAAAAAACTAGAAATGATTTTCAGAGATAAAAGTCATAGAGATAAGCAAAAAATATGATGATCTGGCAACGTTAGGAATATGATGATGTGGTACCTTTTTGAGTTCTATTTACTAGGATTAATCCATTAAAAATAGAACATGAAACATCCGTTTTATTGGTGAAAATTATTATATTCTAAAGT
>JBBTGK010000268.1:0-19490 GCA_038060635.1 Cyanobacteriota bacterium
ACTTTATTCATTAAAAGCAAAAGATAATCAAAAAAAGAAATTTGATTTTAAATTAAAACTTACAAAAATTCTTTCCAAGAAAAATTATTCAAATGAAACAATAGTAGAACTTTTTGAATTTTTAGATTTGTTATTGAGTTTTAAAAGCGAAAAATTAGAAATATTATTTTATAAGGAGTTTAATAAAATGAGTAATTTAAAAGAAAAAGAAGTAATGGGTAGTTTTAGTAAATTTCTTTTAAAAAAAGGGAAAAAAGAAACTATTATTGAAATAGTTTTAAATGGAAATAAAGAAGGTGCATCAAATGAATTTTTATCTAAAATAACAAAATTAAGTATAAAAGAAGTAGAAGAAATATTAAAAAATGCACCACGCCAAGAAAAAGAAGAATAAAAATATAATAAGCAACGCAAGAAAAAAATAGTAAAATAACATAACATAGCATAAAATGGACAAGCTAAACATTTATTAGATAAAATAATAAAATTCAGAGGGATCATTTATTCTTATAATGAATATACAAATTTTAAAATATGACGAGCTAGAAAACTCTTTGGTTATTCCAAACGAGATTTTTTCTGATAAAAATAAAAAAGAAATGCTTTTTGCATTTGAAAATAAAAACCTTGTAGGAATTTTAAAAGGAACTTTTATTAATAACAAACTTTTTAATATTATTGAAATAAAAATCATAAAGCACAATCTTATAGAAGATATTTATACTTCTTTTTGCAATTATTTATTTTCAAAGTTTTTATCTTCTGGAATAGAAGTTCTTTCATGGGATAAACCTGAAAAAGAAAAAATTAATAATTACCTTGAAAAATCAGGGTTCAAAATTTATAAAAAAAAGTTGTTTTTTGAAAAAAATCTTGAAAATTACGTTATGCCTTATGATAATAGTTTTAATTTTAAAACACTTAATGAAGTTGGTGAAAAATATTTTATTGAAATGATGGTTAGAGCATCAATAGGAGATCCATTTGAAGATGTTTCAAGTAATCCTGAAAAAGAATTTCAAGAACTTATCGATTATGCAGGTGAAAAATTTAATTCTGAATGGTGGAAAATTGTATATCTAAATAATAGTCCTATTGGTGTAATCTTGCCTCAAATATTTGCTAATGCTCCTGATGAATGAACTTTATTTTATCTTGGAATTATTCCTGAATTTAGAGGTAAAGGTTTTGGTAAAATTATTCATTCAATTGGTCTTGATTTTTTAAGCAAAAATAATATTTTAAAATATAAGGGTTCAACTGATATAGAAAATAAATCAATGATAAGTATTTTTAGGATAAATAATTGTGTTCAAACACCTTCTCAATTGATATTCAACATATTTGATAAAAATGAGAATTAACTCAGGCTTAAAATTTAATTTATTAAATGAATCACATAAATTAAATTAATAGTATATAATAGACTCAAAAATTTTAGAATTATTAAGTACAATTTAATAAAAAAATAACATAAAAAATACCAAAATAATCATAGTTATGGTCATTTATTTGTTAAAAATTTTATGGTTCATATAAAAAATAGTTGAAGTAAATATTTTACTTTTGAAAGGAGATAATTAAATCTAATGGTTTTTTTTAAATATTTCATGGCAATTTTTATTCCTATAATTATTGGTGCTTTAGGTGGATTTTATTATAGTAATTTTATATTTAATTATAAAAGACTATTTGCATCCATTTTATTATCTTTAATATTGGTAATTATAGCTTTTTCTGTTAGTAATATACTTGGTATTGAATTATTAATAGCCTCATATTTTTATAATTATGTTTCTTTTAAAACCTTAAATCAAAAATCACCTAATAATCATATAAAGGGTTACCCAATACAGATAGATCCTGAAAAATTTAAACATGAAAGAGATACAGAAGGAATACCAAAAGAATTACTAGAAATGAGAGAAAAAAATTACTGTCATTTAGCAGAGTATGGCTTTAGATGTGCTAGATGGTTACCTATTGATACTGATAAAAAACTAAGAAGTCCACTAGAAATTGCATCACGTTTGTATGCTCTAAATACATTAGTTATGTGGGTAACATTGCCTGAAGATTTTTTTTCAACAGAAGATATGCTTAAATTAATTGAAAAACAAAAACCACATCCATGGCTTACTCCTGATGAATTGGAAATATTATCTTTTCCACGTAAGGAAGCAAATGAACAAAATATAGATAGTATTGGTTGGCGTTTTGAAAATATGTGGGTACTTGCTTGGATTCTTGGATTTGATATCAAACCTTTATTCTATGTAGGGCAGATACCTGAAGATATTTCAACCCAAATGCTTTTAACATTTATTCCTGAAAATAAAAACCCAGAAAATATTTTAGAAAAAAATACTTTGCGTTCTGAATCTGAAATAATAGAAATGGAAGATTTATTTTATTGTGCTCATAATGCGGTTAGAAGTGCACAAATGGGAAGTAATAGTGTTCCATCTGGTTTTCACCCTATTATAGATGGTGGAGCAATTCATGAGCGTCGTCATGCCTTAACATGGTGTTTATCTCCAGATGTTAGTTGGGATGAAACAGATTTATCAACATAATTTTTAGATTTTTAGATTAAATAAAGTATAAGATTTTTTATTGAATATTTTAAATATGTACTATCAATTTTTGCCAGATTATTATAAGAGTTATTTATGATAAAAATATCATATGAATTGACATTCATATTTAGCTGATATAAAATTAAATAATGTATGATCTGTATTTCATATGAGTTATAATTAATAGAAGGAATTAATGTGGATAATATTGTAGGAACACCTGTTAAAGGAGAAAATTTTAAATATAGAGAAAAAGTTCTAACTGAAATTCTGGAATTATTAGAAACAGGAAATAGTGTATTACTCATTGGATTGAGAAGAATAGGTAAAAGTAGTATTATGCACGCTGTTAAAGATAAAGCTCCTAGAAATTGGATAATAACATATCATGATGTACAAGCAAAAAGTTCACCTCAAGAATTTTTTTCTATTTTATTAAGCAGTATAAGCAAAAATTCATCATTAGATCAAATAATAAATATTTGGTCACAATCTAAAACAATACCAAATAAATTAATTAATATAATTAAAACCAGAGTCTCTAAATTAGGTGGATTTGAAACAGAAATTGAATTAAGAGAGCAAATTATAGATTATTGGGAACCATTGATGTCTGGAATTGAAAATATAATTTCTAAATCAAAAGAACCTGTAGTAATAATACTTGATGAATTTCCAATTTTTGTTGAAAGAATGTTAGATAATGGAATTTCTCCTAAAGTTGTTCAGGATATACTTGGTCAATTAAAAAGATGGAGGGGGGAATATAGTAATTTTAAATTACTTATAGGCGGTTCAATAAGTTTAGATCAAGTTTTAGCAAAATATAAAATAGAAACATCTACAATTAATGATTTTACAAGGTATTCACTTGAACCTTTAAATAAAGATGATGCTAAAAAATTTCTAATTGAATTAGCAACATCTTGTGAACTAAATTGGTATACGGATATTTTAGTTGATGAAACTCTTGAACTTCTTCAGGATTATTATCCTTTCTTTTTACAAGCATTTTTTATGCAGATAAGACAGAAATATGAGCCAGAAAAAAATTCTTTGCTGGATATTTTTGAAAATAATTTTATTCATTCAATTAATAAAAGTTTTTTTGAACAATTCATAAATAGACTAAATAAAAATTATACTTTGTTAGAACAAAGCATAATTAAAAATCTTTTTAGTTTTATAGTAAGCAAAGAAAATTATATAATTAATGAATCTGAATTAAGAAATTTTTTTACAAATTTAGATCAATCAAATTTTGAACCAAATAATCTTATACAAAACTTAGTTTCAGATGATTTTTTATCTATTAATAATAGAAAAAAAGAATATACTTTTGCGACTAAATTAGTAGCACATTGGTGGAAATTAACAAGGATAATATAAGCTTTGAATAAAATATCACGTTTTAATCCATATTTAATGGATAATAACTTAATTATAAAACTTAATACTGGTAGAGAGAAAGATTTTGATTTTGTTTTAGACATAATAAAAAAAAATATAAAACGAAAAGATTCAATTCAGCATATTTTAATTAATGGTTCACGAGGAATGGGTAAATCATTTTTTCTTAAATTAATGGATATTAAATTAAATGAATTAAATTTGTCAGATTTTGTTTTATTACCTGAAGAACAGGTAAATATTTATCAACCAGTTGATTTAATCAGAGAGATAAAAAAACATTTTATTAAACAAGAACATTCAACTTCTATTAGTAATTGGTTTCCTGAAGATAACGAAGTTTGGAATAAAGAAATTAATGAATTAGAAAAACTTATGCTTGAAGTAGAATGTTCTCATTTGGTTGTTGGTTTAGAAAACTTTGATTTACTATTAGGAAAAGGAGGGGCATTTGAAAGTGATGAAAACCAATATATGCTTAGAGAATTCTTAACAAGAACTACATCTATAACATTGATAGCAACTACAATTTATCCAGATTTAGGTTCAGATTATGATAAAGCATTATTTCATTTTTTTGCAAAACATGAGCTACAAGCATGGCAAGAAGAAAATCATAAAGATTATTTTATAAAGAGAATTAAATTAGAAAGTTCAGAAAATCAAAGAAAAAGTGAATTATCTGAATCTCAACTAAAAGCTTTAATTAAGTTTACAGGAGGAAGTCCTCGTATTACTGTAATAATGGCTGATATATTAGCAGATAATAATCTAGATTCAACAACAAAAACATTAGAAAAAGTGATTGATGATCTTACTCCTTTCTATCAAGATTTACTATCTAAAATACCACCAAAGTCAAGATTATTATTTGATTCATTAATAAGAGGTGGAGAGCCATGTTCTCAAAGTGATCTTGCAGATAGAGTTAATGCAAAACAAAATCTTATTTCACAAGGATTTGGATGGTTAGTTAATAATAATTATTTAATGGTTGATTCTCCTTTAGGAGTAAAACAAAAGCTTTATTCTGTTAAAGATAGATTATTTGTTCATTTTTATCAAATGCGATATATAAACCATGGAACAGGTAAAAGTATACTTGCGAGTATGAGTGAATTTTTAACTAGATTTTATAACACTTCGGAATTAAAGAATAAAGCAATAGATCTATATGAAAAAGGATTTAAATTTGAAAGTAATTATCTAATTAAATTAGCATTCGAACAATCAAATTTAGATATGGATAAATTACCTTGGAAGGATGATTTTAATGCTCTAATAAAAACATTTGAATTTACAAATATTGAAGAAACTCAAGATAGTAAAAAATTAGAGGCGATTTTAAAAACACATAATAAAGATTTAGAAAATTTTGTTAAATCAAAAAACTTAGAAAAACAAATTAAAAAACAAGAAGAAATCGGTTGGTGTTTAAGAAAACTAAATCGTCAAAATGAATCAATAGAAGTCCTAAATAAAACACTTACTTATTTAAATGAAGAGAAAAACTCTCAAGAATATTCTTGGGTTTTAGTACAAATTGCTTTATGTAAATATGAACTAAATTTGTATGAGGAGGCAATAAAATATTTTAATAATTCTTTAAATTTTTATATAAAAGAAAATAATAAAGAAGATCAAGCATTTATTTTATTACATTTAAGTTTTTGCTTTGAATATTTAGAAAATTATGAAAATTCATTAGAGTTACGTCAAAATTCTATTAATTTATATAAAGAAATAGGATATATAAAAAATAAAGAACAAGTTAATTCAATAAAAATTTCTATGGCATTATTACTATTTCAACAAAAAAAATATAAAGAAACATTAGATTTCTTTGATGAAATTATACAAAGTAGCATAGAAAATAAAGATTTTAAATATAACCCGTTTATTTTTCTATTTAAAGGTATTTGCTTAAGTGAATTAAATATGATTAATCAAGCATTAGATACTTTTAAAAAATCTATTGAAATTTGTATTAAAAATAATGATTTAAGTTATGTTGCTAGAAATTATAATCAAATAGGAGTTTGTTTAAAAAAACAAGAAAGTTATGGAGAAGCTTTGGAAGCTTTTGAAAAATCGCTTGAATATTCTCAAGAAAATACAGAAAAAGAAAGTATTTTAAAAAACATTGGTATTTGTTTAGCTCAATTAAACAAGCATAGTGAAGCTTTAAGTTTTTATTATAAATCTCTTGATTTCCATATTACTAAAGAAAATTCTGAAGAAAAAGTTTTATTACACAATCAAATTGGCTTTAGTTTAGGTCAATTAGGAAAAAATAAAGAAGCTTTAGAAGAACTTAATATCTCTCTAAAAATATCTTATGAAAGCCAAAACATTGAATGGCAAGCCATAAACCTTAGAATAATAGGAGGATGTCTAACAAGTTTAGGAAAATATGAAGACTCTATTGATAAATATAATAAAGCATTAGATATTCTTGATAAAATTACAAATATTTATAATGAAAATGAAATAGCTTGGAATTATAGACAAAGAGGCTTTTCATTAGAACAATTGGAGAAATATTCAGAAGCATTAGAATCCTATGAAAAATCTATGACTTATTATTCAAAGGATAATAGAATTCAAGAACACAAAGCTTGGATTTTAAGACATAAAGGAATATGTTTATTAGGTTTAAAGAAATATACAGAATCTTTATCATTATTCCGTGAATCATTAAGTAATTATATTATGTTACAAAATATTGAAGAACAAGCTTTTATATTAGGTAACATTGGATTCGCTTTAAGTGAATCTGGATTTTATGAAGAATCATTAAATTCTTTAAATCAGGCTCTGGAAATTAATATTATAAGAAAAGATCTTAAATCTCAAGCTGATAACTTACAAGAAATAGCATTTAATTTAGGAAGATTATCAAAGTATGATGAAGCAATAGAAAAATTTATTAAATCAAACCAACTATATAATATAGTAAATGATACTATAGGAAAAGCAAGAAATAATAGAGGAATATCTATAAGTATGTGGCAAACATCAAGACAAGATGAAGCAATAAATATATTGAATGAATCATTAGATTTATATATTAAAGAAAATAATATTACTGAACTAATCTCTGGTTTATGGCAATTATCCAATTACCAAAATATTTTAAAACAATACGAAAAAGCAATAAATACACTAAATAACGCTCTAAAGTTATTAAAAGAAAACAATAAAAATGATTTAAAATTTTTATTAATAGCAGAATTATTCAAAAATTATATATTATTTGGAAAAGATGAAGAAGCTTGGAATTTATTGGATGAAAATATCTCTGTTGTAAATAATAATATGATTTTTAGTAATATTGGTTCAGTATTATTTTCTTATTCAGAAAAAAATGAAATAGCCAAATATTATTCTATAGGAAGAAAAATATTAGAATATATATATAATCGAAAAGATAAATTAATTCCTTATGTAACACTACAACAATTATTTTTTGGTCTGTTAAGTAACAAAGTTAATTTATTATTAGTTGAAGATTTATTAGAAGATTCAATAATTATATTTGAAGAAAATATTAAAATGGAATTATCTGGAATATCTGGAATTATTTTATATTTAAAATCTAATAAATCAATAAATATTCTTTTAAATATGGAACCAGATATTAGGAAAACTGTAGAAATATTAGTAAAAGAAATGAATTTATAAGATCAAATTATAAAAAAATAATATATAATGAAATAAACGATTATTAAACATACTAATAAAAAGATAAATATACTAAAAATCTTGTATTTAACTTTAAAAGGAATAAAAAATTAAAATGGTATCATTAAAAAAAACAGCTATTTTTTTGACTTTAGCTATTTCTTCTACTTTACTTTTGGCAACACCAGAAATTAGTTTTAATAAAATAATAGATAATAAAGCTTTTGCTGTAACTAAGGCTAAACATACTTTTTTAGTTTATATGGTTGGTTCAGATTTAGAAAGTAAATATCAAGCAGCTACTAATGATTTAAAAGAGATGATGTCTGTTGGTTCAGACAAAAATGTTAATATTATTGTTGAAACTGGTGGAGCAAAAAAATGGTTCAATAAAGCTGTAAATAATACTAAAAATCAAAGATGGCTTATTGAAAAAAATAACATGAAAAAACTCCAAGAATTTGGAAGTCTTAATATGGGTGCAACAAGCACACTAAAAGATTTTATGTTATGGGGAATAAAAAATTATCCTGCTGATAAATATTCTATTGTACTTTGGAATCATGGTTCTGGTATTGATGGTTATGGATACGATGAAAAAACCAATGATATGCTTTCATTAAAAGAAATTCAAACGGCTTTTAATGAAACAAAAAATCAAACTAAAGTTAAATTTGAATTAGTTGGTTTTGATGCCTGTTTAATGTCAACACTTGAAACAGCAAGTATGATGGTTCCTTTTTCTAATTATATGGTAGCCTCTGAAGAATTAGAACCTGGTCATGGTTGGGATTATTCCAAACACCTTAAACTTCTCCATGATAACCCAACTGTTTCTGGAAAAGAACTTGGAACAGAAATTGCTAAAGGTTTTAAAAATCAAGCTAAAGAAAATGAAACTGATTTTGAAATAACATTAGCCGTAACAAACCTTAGTAAAATACCGAATGTAGTTACTTCACTTGATAATATGGTAAAAAAAGTAAGTTCAGATATTGTAAGTAGTGAAAATAATCTCAAAAAAGTTGGTTCAGCAAGATCAAAAGCAGAAGATTATGGTAATTCATCTGGTAGTCATACAGATTTAGTTGATCTTGGCGATTTGGCAAAAAAATTAAAAGCTGATTATCCTTCTCAAAGTACAGCTTTACTCGAAAGCCTAAAAGGAGCAGTTGAATATAATCTTACAAGCAAAGATAAACCTGATGCTACAGGTCTTTCTGTGTATTTTCCTTATAAAGATAAAACTAATTTTAAATCTGCTCCAACAACTTATGAAAAATTAGATTTTTCAGCCGATTACAAAAAATTTGTAAGAAATTATGTTGAAAGAGCTTCAGGTAAAAAACCAGATATAAATTTAGCAAATACAAGCCTTGAAGCAAAAAAAAGTGGTTTTGGTCTTCGTTTAACTAAAAAAGAAATTGAACAAATTGATAAAGTTTATTCTATTGTTGGTGTAAGAGATAAAACAACACCTTCAAATATTATATATATGGGAATGGATACAGATGTAGTTATAGATGATTCTACAGGAGAATTAATTGATAATTTTAATGGAAAAAGAATCATGCTAAATGATAAAACTGTTTCAATGTTTTTATATCATGAAGGAAAAGATTTTGCTCTTTATACCCTACCAGTAATGCTTAATGGTATTAATTATGATTTATTGATTAATAGAAGTTTTAAAAATGGAAAATTTACCATAAATGGAGCTTGGAAAGGTGTTGACCCAAAAACTAAAGTAGCTGATAAAAATATTGTACTTATAAAAGCAGGAGATAAAATTCAACCTTTATATTTTTATGTAAATGAAACTACAAAAAAACAAGGTTATGTAAAAGGAACTGAATTTCAAGTAAAAGATAAACTTAAACTTGAATATAAAAAAATGTCTGATGGTGATTATCTTTATGGTTTTTATATAATAGACAATTTACAAAAGGAACATTATACAAAATATATTAATATTTCTTATAAAAATGGTAAAATAAAGAAGAACAAATAGATTTTTATAGAAAAAATATTAAAAAATTAAATTATTTAATTAAAAAGGAAACAAATTATGTCTGAAGTAGAATCAATTTTAGTTGATAAACAACTTTATATTAAACTAAAAAAAATGGCTGATGCAAATGAATGTTCGGTAAATGAAGAAATAGGAAAAGCTTTTACTGCTATTTACGATGATCTTGATGAAAGTTGTCTTGAAGAAATTGATATAATGCCAAGAAAAGATACTGTTTATCTATTATTACCAGAAAATCTTTATAATTTATTACAAGAAGAGGCTGAAAGTAATGAAACAGATATTGAAAAAGAATTAAATTTATTTTTTGATGAATATTTATCAAGTTCTGAAGAAGATGAACCAAATTCTTATGAAGAAGAAGACGATTCTGAAGAAATTGAAGAAGATGGTGGTAGCGAAGGCGAAGGCGATGAAGATCTTGAAATTGACAAAGAATATATAGAAGACAATTCTGATGAAGAATCTGAAGAAATTGAAGAAGAAGGCGGTAGCGAAGGCGATGAAGAATCTGAAGAAGAAAATTCTGAAAAAAGATCAAGTGAAACTAATAAATCAAAAGGTTTATTTGACATAATAAGTGATGCTGTAGAAGATTTTGTTCAAGAATTAATTAGTGATGAAAAAGAGCCTGAAAAGAAAAAAAAGAAAAATTAAATAACTTTCTTAAATTATATAAAGGGTTTGATGAATCAAACCCCTGCATTTACATATTTTGGACGAATGGTAATGCAAACGGATATTATTAATTCTAAATTCTTAACGGGTAATTATTTTATGAATTATTTCCCCAATATTTATTAGAATCAATATAATATTTATTTCTCATTACTTCTACAATATTATCTATATGTGTAAAATAAAACCAAGGTAATCCATCTTCAGCCATTTTTATTTCATTTGGCTCTAAGGCATCAATATTTGATTTTTCATCTAATCTTTTACATTGATTTGCAGAACAAGATGTTTTTTCCCAATTAAAACAATATTCTTTAGGACAAATAAAAGGCGGTTTTTCATAAGGATTAAATTTTTTCATATTTTATGAGATTTTTTCAAAAAGAAATTCATTGTATTTTGCTGTTTTTTCAAAACCTAAACTTTCATAACATTTTATTGCAATTTCATTTGAAGCAAGAACATTCAAACCAATGTTTTTAACCCCTTTATCAAAAAGAGAGTTACATAATTTTGCAGTAACTTTTTTTGCTAACCCTTTTCCTCTATAATTTGGATGAGTTGTAATATTTCCTAATGCAGAAACTTTATATTTTTCAGAATAAACATGAATACCAGCAACACTTATAAACTTGTCTTGCTCTTTAATACCAAAATATTGTTTTGTTTCTAACATTCTTAAATCGAACCAATTTTCTGGATAACTTTCATGATAAAAAAGATTTAGTTCATTTAATTCATCTGAAGAAATTAATTTTACCTCTGATGTATCAATTTCTTTTAATTTCAAGCTATTTTGTAAAGACATTTTTAAATGTTCACCATTAAAGTCATATTTATAATTATCAAAAAAAATAGTTTCTAAATTAGGGCTTAAATGAGCATAAAATTTGTTAGGAAGGTAGTTAATAGCTTCTTTTAACAGAAGAGTTATTTTTTCTTTTTCTTCACTAAAAGCTAATAAAACGGGTATTGAGGGGCTAAGATATATTAAAACTAGGGCTTCTAAATTATTATCTAACTCTAAACCTAGCCATATAGTTGAATTCCAAAAAAAATCGTCAAGATCTCCAATTTGATAAATATTCAAATCAGTATTTTTTCTTAAAAAATATTCAATTAAATCTTTATTATGTACTGATACTATTCTAATTTCTTGTTTACCCATTTTTTCTAAAATATATTCATAACTTATTATAGTACTTTTTAATAAAAAATTTCTTTTATAAAAGAAATTGTATATATTAAATTATTTTAGATTTTTATTAATAAAAATATATGATACTATTTTCTAATAATTTTAAATTATATGAGATTTTATCTTGAGAAAAAATCTATTAAAGGTTTAGCAAATGGATTATGAATTATCAAATGATGAAAAAATAGAAATACTATCTTATCTTATTGACACATTTCCTAATAAAGCTGAAATAGCTTTAAAAGAAATAAATGATATTTGTATTTTTAGAGATACTGAATTTGAAAACAAAAATGAATCATATAAAATAAATAATATTATAAAAATAATTTTTGAAGAAAATATTCTAGAAAAAGATTTTATTAAATTGCTTATTATTTCTAAATATTTAAAAAATATAAATCCTGAATATTTAATAAAAGAAATTATTGAAGAAGATAAATATATTAAAAATCATGCTTTATTTAACAAAAATGTTTCTAAAAACATAGAAAAAACTATTGAAAATGATTTATTTATTATAAAAAATAAAATTGAAACTATCCTTGATAAATCTATAAAAGCTGATTTTGAAATTGAAATTATCTTGAATAAAAGTATTAATTATTTAAATGAAATTTTATTTTTTAATGATATTATAGAGAAAAAACAAATAATTAATGAAATAAAAATATTAATAGATATTTTAACTAAAAAATCTATTGAAATTACTGATTTATACCAGAATAATATTTTAAGGCTCAAACATATTGAGCAAGAACAGAAAAAAATAACTTTAAAGCAAGAGGAAGAAAAACTTATTAAAATATTAGATGATTTTAATGATGAATTTAATAAAATAATTAATGAACAAAAAGATATTTTTAATGATATTGAAGCTTTTTCACTTATACCTGTAGAGAATTTTTTAAAATTTCCTGATATTATAAATAAATTTAGTAATTATTTATTTATGATTATAATAATAAATAATTTTATTCTTTCTATAGAATCTTTAAATATTGAATCAAAATATTTATCTAATCTAAAAAAACTAGAAAATGAATTATTGGATAATTTTAGACTTTTTATTGAAATAAACAAAAAATCATTTGAAAAATTTACAAATCCCAATATTAAAGATAAAAAAATACTATTTAAAAATAAATTTTTTGAACCAATAAAAAAAAGTTTTGATGATAATTCAGCTAAAATTATTAATAAGTTAATGGATGTTTTATATTAGTTATGAGAATAGATTTAATAGAAAAAGAATTAGGTAATATATCAGAGTTATTGAGCAAAAAACAATTTCTATTAAGTGAAAAAAAAATAAGAACATTATTGCATTATTTAAAACCAGAAGAAAAAGGAATCTATGATTATTATATAAAAGCTATTTTATTATTATCAGAAATATTAATCAAAAATATAAAAAATATAAATGCTCTTGAAGAATTGGAGCATGTATTTAAAGAATTTCCTTTTGAAGAAAGAATTTTACTTGAAATATATAACTTATCGGTTAAATTAAGAATGATTACAAGAGCAGAAATGGCCTTAAAAAGTATAATTTATATTAATCCTTCAGATATTTCTAAAAGAATTTTTTTAGTGAGATTTTATCTTTCAGTAGATGAAAATTCAAAAGCCATTATGGAATTAAAAAAAATAATAGAGTTGGGTATATTTGATTATAAAATACACACTTTACTTGCATCTTCTTACATAAAAATAGGCTTATATTCAGAATCTCTTAAACATGTAGAAATAATGAAAAGTTTAGAACCAGAAAAGAGTTATTTGAATATTTTAGAATCAAAAGTTATGCTAGATAAAAATAATTTAAGTGAATCCTTTAAACTTTTTAATGTATTTATTGAACAAAAATTAGACGAAAAAAAGATAGATAATAAATTACTTCTATTATTGAATGACAATATAGATTTATTTATTAAAACTTCTCAAAAAGACATATTAATCGAACATATAATAAAGATACTAAGCTCTGAAATTAAATATAGTTCTGAAAATATATTGTTTTTAAATAAAATAACAAAAAAACTCAAAGTAGATGTTATTTTTAATTTTTTTACTCATCATAATAATCCTAAATCATCTTATCCAAATTTGACTGATTTTGATTTATTATTAAATTTAATTTTTTTAATTAAAAATAAAGAATATTTTAATCAAGATAAATTTAACCTAAAAAAGTATTTTGAACCTATAATAGAAAAAATCTTACCTTTAAATTTACATATTTTTATTCAATCACTGCTTTATGAATGAATATAATTAGTTGATATTGTGATTATGATTATATGTAAATTTAAATAATTAAAATATAATCATAAAATTATTTATGTTGTTATTAATTTTTAAAAATGTTTGATATATCAAAAAGTATTAAGCTAAGCATTACAAATTATTCCAAAGAAAATGTAAAAGCAGCAGAACAAGCTTGTATTGAAGCAAGACAGTTTATAAAACTAGCTTCTAGTTCAGAAAATAATGAAAAATTTATTTCAGCTGCAATTGGCTCTTATTTGGAGGCAATAGAACTTTATTCAGGTTTAACTGAACCTTATATTGGTATTGCTTATCTTGCCATAAATATGGGAAAAAATGATGATGCAATAAAGTTATTAAAAAAAGTTTTAGAAATAGATCCATTACATTCAAATGCAAAAATGATGCTAGATAAAATTAAAAGTAAACAAATTTCTTCTGCAATAAATAAAGAATCGGCAAAATATCTTAAATATGAAAGTAAGCCGAAAATGAAAGTTAAAAAAGATTTTCTTTCAAAACTCTCCGATATATTTAGTATTAAGCCTAAAAAAGAGAAAAAAGTATTAACTAATGATTTTGCTTCTTTACTTAATGAAACTAAAAAAATTATGTACACAAAACCAAATTAATTCATACTGTCCGTTTTTATGTGATATATATTTAGCCACAGATTTCACGGATATTAATTTTTTCCCACGAGACAGTATGTCATAATAGCTTTTATCTGTGTTATTCGTGTAATACGTGGCTAAAATATTTCCTCTTCCTAATTACTACTAAGAAAAAATTCATTACCATTTTGATCTTTTAATAAATTTCCATTATTATCATTAGCAAAAATTTTATATTCTAATACTTTCCCATTTTTATCTTTAATTGGTTTATAAATTACAATCCCTTTAATTTTAGAGTTATTATCAGCCAAAGAATCAAGTTTTTCATCTTCAATATTAACTATTTTTTTATTATATTGGTATTTATTAGCTTCACGTAAAAGATCTTGAATATCTTGAGGATAATCACCCCTATTATCTACAGCAAATGTTTCTAGTAATGTTTGCAATAAATGCATATTAACTCTAGTACTTTTTTCTAGCTCAGGGTTCATAAAATTCACAGTTATTTTTTTCTTTATATTTAATTTTGTATTTATAAAATAAGATAATTTATTTTCTGAGACAACAAAAACTGTTTTAGAAAGAGGTTTAACTTCATCATACTTAGCTTCTAGTAATGTATGGTCATTCATATTTATCGCACCATATTTTCCATTAATATTAGTAACCAAAATATCATCAAAAAAATCTAATGAATCATATTTAAGTGAAACTATTTCTTTTCCGTTTTTATCAATTAATCCATATTTTTTATTTAACTTTACAATAGAAAAACTAGTATAAAAAGTTGTTATTTCATCATATTTAGGTGCTAAGATTATTTTTCCTTCATTATTTATAAGACCATATTTTTTATTAATTTCAAATTTTGTTATTTCTTTAAATCCAAAAGTATCTAAATAATCAAATTTTGGTTCAACAATAACTTTTCCTTTATTATTGATAAGACCATATTTTTTATTTAATACCATAGTAGTAACTTTATCTAGAAAAAAAGATATTTTATCATATTTATAATCAATAACAACTTTCCCATTTTTATCTATTACCCCATATTTTGAATTTTTTTCTGAAATAAGAACATCATTACCAAAATTAAAAAAGTAGTTTTCAGAAGGCTTAAAAATAATTTTTCCTTTATTATTTATAAGTCCCCATTTTTTATTTTCTTTAAAAGAGGCAAAACCATCTTTAAATATGGTCATTGAGTCATATCTAGGTTTAACTATAATTTCTCCATCTTTATTTGCAAAACCAAATTTCTTTTTTTCTAAAAATATAATCATATCATCGGAAAAACCATACACATCTTCAAATTTATTTTTTACTATAAATTTGCCTTTACTATCAATTAACCCATATTTACCATTATATTTTGCTTTATATATTTTTTTTTCATAATTAATTATTTTTATATCTTGAAATTTAGCTTCCAAAATAATTTTTCCATTAGAATCAATTAAGCCAAAATCTTTTCCATTTTTTGAAAAAGAAAAAATATTTTTATCTACTGAAATTAATGATTTAAAATTATCTTTAATTAAAAGTTCACCTTTTTTATTAACTAAATTAAGATTTTCGGCTTCTTTTAAAATAAAAGTATCATCATCAAAATAAGGTTTAATTATGAGATTATATTTTAATGGAATTACAATATCACCTTTTTCATTTATGATTCCAAATTTTCTATTTGATGTTACAAAAAATAAGTCATTTATAGTATTTTTATTATTATAAACCTTCCAAATATTATCTATATCTATAGAATTATTATTTTCCTTAATAGATTTAATTTGTGTTTTACTCTCATAATTCTGAACTTCTGCACTTACATTATTTGATATAAATAAACTAGCTATAATGATGAGTGATACTGGTAATTTTCTCATTTTTAGACCTTAAAAAATTTTTTATCACAGAATTATATCTTATGAATATAAAATTAGAATTAAAAAATTATTAAGCTCATTGGTCATCTAGTTTTTTGTTAAGTTTTTGTTAAAAAAAGAAACTAATAAAAATAATATATAATAATAGTAAGGTGAATTTCTAGTAAAAAGATAAAGGTAATTTGAGATGAGTATATCTAGTGTTGGAATAAGATTAGATAGTATTCCTAAACTTTTAAGCACTGAAGAGAGTGCAAAAGTAATAAATAATGGAACAACAAAAGATGAAATACTTGATTTATCTTCAGATATAACAACACCTGAAGGTATAAAAAAATTAGAAAATGAATTGAATTCACAAGATGTTTCTTTAATAAAAGGAATAAAAATAGGAGATCAGATTATTAAAGCTCCTTCGGTTGCTGAATTAAAAACTCTAATTAAATCTCTTCAAACTGAAATTCTTACTGGAGGTAAAGGTGGTCATGTAAAAGAAAATTTAGATACCATAAATTTTGAACAAACTACAGGCATTTCTGTTACTTCTACACCCAATCTAACTTCTGGCACTGCAAAAGAAACTATGGCAAAAAGAGCTGAATTACGTTTGGGTATTGTTGATAATAAAGATGTAAAACAAGCCTTATCTAAAGATATTGAACTAATAGAAAAAAAATATACTCCTGCAAATACAGATAATAAAGATAAACCTGCAAATTTTGTTGCGGCTAAAATACTTTTACAAGATATGTCTTTGCTTGAAAAGAAAGGATTATTAAACCCTAAAGATAATGATATTTATTCTGAAATACTTACAAAATTTATTGATAGTTATAATAAAAATAAAGGTGCAGGTGTAATAACCCAAGGTGATTTTGATAAATTAATGACAATAGCAAAAAATACCGAATCAACTATTACTTCAGCTGATGCACCAAAAGCTTTGAGTGTTGATGAAAAAGCTATGTCAGCGTTGTTACCAGGAACGACAAGTACTCCAACAGAACAAAAAAAAGTTGCTTTAGATAATTTTAAAGCAGTAAAATTTGCAGCTAAAGGTTCTATAGATGATTTAAATATGGCAACAAAAGAAGTTGGTTTAACAAATGAGGCTATTAAAGCCCAAGGTGGTTCTGCTGTTGAAGGTGGGCGTAGCTTTTCAAGAATGTTAAATGCCGTAACTCAAGTTGAAAGTGAAATTACTCATGTTAATCAACTTTTATCAGGTTTTGAATCTTATGTAGGTGAAGTTCAAACAAAAATTGATACTAAATTATTAGAATTAGGCAAAAAAATGGGTTTAACAGATCTATCTGAAATTAAAAAAATTGCCGATAATCCTTCTGATCCTAAAAATGCAGATCTTATGAAGTTAGTTAAAGGTGATGGAGAAATGCAAACCTTAAGGTTTGAGCTTCAAAACAGACAAGAAGAAGTTGGCCCTCAATTTAAAGAGTTAACTTCAAAATTATCAGAATTAAGAAATGCTCAAATTTCTGGTCTTAAAGCTCTTAAATCAATTAAAACCATTGATTCTGAAATGAAAACTCGTGTAGCCGCAACAGGAGCAATGACACAAAAATTAGCAGGTGGAATAACAGATCTTAATAATATTACAAAAAGTGTAAGTGCAATTTCTTTACCAAATTTTTCAGCTTTTGAAACAGATCTTAACACAAATAGCTTAGATCAATTAAAAGCAAAAAGTTCTGCCTTTGCAACAGAGTATGCTAAATTTGATGTTGCTCAGGCTGAAATTGATAAATGTAAACCAAAAATAGAAGAATCAAGAGCTAAAATGGTAGCAGGAATGAAAGATTTAATTGCTAAATATGAAGCAACTTCGACTGCTAGTCCAGAAACTATAAAAATTTTAAAGGAAGAATTAAAAACTTTAGAAGCAATTAAGTTTGATTTTTCAGCCTCTAAATATACTAATCCAGATGATCCTAAGTATATTTCAGATCCAAAATTAAGAGTTGAAGGAATGAAAGCTGATATTGAACATCTTAAAACAGATCTAACAAAATTAAACACTATTCGTTCATCAATGATTGGTAAATTAGCTAAAATGGGACCTTCAGAAATTGATAGTAGAGAATTAGCTTCTCTAAGAGCCTTAGATGTTAATGTAAGTGGTTTTGGTTCTGCAAAGCTTGATGCAGATTCAGCCGTAAGTGCAAAAGAAATTTCACTTGTTGCAGGAAAAGGTAATGCTGATAATCTTCAAGTAGAGATAGAAAAAGCTATTTCAAAAGCTGAAGATGCTAAAACTAAAGATGAAACAAAAGGTTTTGATATGGTTCAAAAATTTGAAGATCATCTCACTTGGGGTACTCATGTAGGAGTTAGTTTAGGAATTTCGGCTGGAGTTGGTGGTAAATATGGCCCAGTAACAGGAAAAATTGGAGTAGGAGTTGAAGCTGCACTTAAAGCAGAGTATTGTTATGGAAAAGGACCTTTTTGGTTAGTACATGTTGATGTTGATGCAAAAATTGAAGGCGAAGCTTCTATGGCTGGTATTTTCAAAGCACATGCTGAAATATCAAAAGGTTTAGCCGCAGGTATCAGTTTTAATAATCTAAAAGAAGCTGCCGCTTTTGGAGAACTTTTGGCTGTTACAATAGCAAAAGTACAATCTCCTTTGACAAGTATGGATGATAAAGAAGAAGCTCTTAGCCAATTATGGGGACAAATTAAAATTCATTCTTATTCAGCAGATAAAGCCGCTCAAAAATATGATGTTCAAATAGGAAATGATAAAACAGGTTTTGGTTTTTCTTATACAAAATCTGAAGTAACTGGTCATTATGGTTCAGCTACAACAGAAAATCCAAATCCAGATATAACAAGAGCAGATATTAAAGATACAGAAAAAAAAGGTGAAGTAAATCTTACTTTAGGCGGGAAACCATATAAATTAAGAGCTACAGTTCAAACTTCGGAAGATGTAACTGGAGGGCAAAAAGATCCTACTCCTATTACAAGATTTGCAGGTCAAGTTGTTATTCCAATTTCAGTGTTTAAAGATGTTTATAAAAGTAAAACATTAAATTCTATTCCTCCTGATGTTTGGAAAAGTATGGTAGCTGTATTTAAAGAAATGAATCCTTCAATTGCTTTAGGTCC
>JBBTGK010000269.1:0-12650 GCA_038060635.1 Cyanobacteriota bacterium
GGTCTTATCCCCTTGATATCATTAGCTCTATTTCTTAGCTTAACACCCATGGACTGAAGCCCCTTGTTCAATAAGGATATAGCTGTATTCTCCTGAACAAGGTGAGTAAATACCCTTATTTACGAATTAGCCCCTTGTTTTTGCTCTAATTTTACTTTGATATTATAAATTAAAGCATTTTTTTATCGAACTCACGTTATATTAAAGAGTACGGGAACACTGTTTGTATTAAAATGAGAGAAAAGCGATTAATAAAAAAATTAAGTCTATATATATATGTGTGTGCAGAAGTATAAAAATTAAAGTATTGATTTTATTGATTTATTTTACAGGATTCATTACAGTTAACTGATTCTAATTCTAAAGTGGAATGTTCGATTTTAAAATCATGATGTAATATTTTTTTTACCTTTATAATAGTTTCCTTACTTTCAGATATTAAATTATCATCTATAACAATATGAGCTGTAAGTAATATTTCACTCTCGCTTAAGCACCATACATGTAAATCATGAACATTGCTAATATTATCTAATTGTTCTAAGCTATTTATTATTTGATTTAAATTTAAATTTTTAGGAGTTCCTTCCATAAGAATATCAAAAGATTCTTTGATTAGATTTATTACTGAAGATAATATAAGGAGTGAAATTAAAATACTTACAATAGGATCTGCATATACCCAACCTGTAAAATAGATAATAAGACCAGCAGCTATAACCCCAAGAGAACCTAATAAATCACTTATTATATGTAAAAAAGCACCTCTCATATTAATACTATTTTTTGCACCACTATACATAATTAAAGCTGAAATAATATTAACTATTAGACCAATAACTGATACTAATATTAACTGGTTGCTATTTATTGTTGTTGGGTTAAATAATCTTTCTACACCTTCTTTAAGAATCAAAAATGAGATAGAGACTAAAATTAAGGCATTAATTAAACCAACTATAATTTCTATTCTTTTGTAACCATAAGATTTTAAATCATTTGCTTTTTTTAGAGAAAAACTTGTAGCCCACAAAGCAGTAGAAAGGGCCGTTACATCTGCTAACATGTGAATTGAATCTGATATAAGAGCTAAACTACCGCTAATAAATCCACCGATTACTTCGACTATCATAAAAATAAAAGTTATGATTAAACTAAAAACTAAAGCTTTTTTATTTGAGTTTGAGTGATGATGATGATGATTATGTTCATGTGATGAATGATGCTCGTGGTCGTGATGAGAATCCATTTAAACAACCTTAAATATTTTACCAATATATTAAAAAAAATCACTAAATAAAGTATATAAAAAAATTAAGATTTTTCAGATTAAGATTTATTATTATTAGGAAATCTGGCATAATTTTAAATGTTCTAGTTTTTAATTTTATAGACTTCTAGCAAAACATGTTAAATGAAAATAATAAATTTTTTAGATAATTTTTTAAAATATCCAGATAAAATAACTGGTTTTAAAAATGAGGCTCATTCTCTATTAGAGAAAACTAATTATAAGGAAGCAAAAAGAAAATTTCTTTTCATTATTGCAGATTCTGGTGGTGGACATAGAGCTACAGCAAATGCGGTAAAAGCTGAAATAGAAAATTTAATTCCCGATTCATGTGTTTTTCTTATGCCAGCAGTAGATATATTAAACACACCTCAAAGACTTTTTTCTCGTTTTATAGAAGAAAGTTACAATAATGCAATAAAAGTAGGTGCATATTGGATGGAGCCGTTCTTATTTAACTCTGTTTTTGTAATGGAGTTGCCATTTATCTTTCAATATATTTCACTTAGAAATTCACAAATTATAAAAAGCTTTGAACCAGAAGCAGTTGTTGCTTTTGTACCTGCTACTCAAGAAATATCATATTTAGCCTTGAAATATCTAAAAAAAGAAAAAGAAATTCCATTATATACAGTTATAACAGATATTGTTAGCATGAGAAATAATTGGATTATTAAAGAACAAGCAAATTCTTTTGTTCCGACAGAAGAATCAAAAACTTTTTTTGAAAAAAAAGGAATTCCGACAGAAAAAATGGTAGTTTCTGGTTTACCTGTTCACCCTAATTTCTATAAAAAAATTGAAAATAAAGATGAAATAAAAGTTAAATATAATGTGGCTAAAGATATTTTTACAATAATGATAATTATGGGTGGAAATGGATCTTATAGTATTTATACATATTGCAAATTAATTGAAAGTCTTAATTTACCTGTTCAAATTATTGCTTGTTGTGGAAAAAGCAAATCATTAAAAGAAAAAATAGAAACTTTTTCAAAAACATCAAAAATACCTATTTATACATTTGGTTTTACTAAAGAAATACCAGAATTAATGCAAATGTCTGATCTTCTTATTACAAAACCAGGCTCTGTGTCTATTGCAGAAAGTATAACTCAAAATTTACCAATTTTAATTGATGCCTCTAGCTATATTATGTGGCAAGAAAAAGGAAATGATGAATATATAGAAAGAAATAATATAGGTATGGCTTTTCGTTCTAAAAAAGAACTTACTGAAAAATTAACTGATTTGGTTAAAAATAAAGAAAAATATAATTCAATAAAAAATAGTATGATAAATTTTCCTAAAATAAATTCTACAAATTTGATTGCAAGAGCATTATTAAATAATGAGCAACAATATTAAAAAAGGTATATTAAAATACAACATTGATATTATTTCAATATTACTAGTTTTTTTTGTTATATCTATTAGCTTACTTCCTATTTATTTTGATTTAAGTTACTTATCATTATTTTTAATTGTTTTTCTATTAATATTTATAAAACCAATAACATCTTTAATTCAACATAATCATGTTCATTTTAATATTTTTAATTATAAATTTTTGAATATTATATTTGATTTACTTTTATCTATATCTACAGGTCATATTTGCTCTATATGGGTTTTGCATCATAATATCGGTCATCATGGAAATAAAATTAATTCTTTGGAAGATACTTCTTCGGTAAAAAATTATAAAACTAGAGAATATATGACAAAAATAGAATATATTTTATCTGGTGGTATAAAAGTTTTTCCTGATTGTTGTAAGATGGCTTTTGATTTTTATAAAAAAGGTCAAAAAAAATACTTAGTAAGACTAATTTTAGAAGTTATATTTAGTATTTTAGTACATTTATTTTTTTTAATAGTTAATTTTAAAATGGCGTTATTTTTTTTAGTAATTCCAAATATAATTAATCCTATGTTAGTTTGGTTAGGAGCATATTGGCAACATTTAAATGTTTCTGAAAAATCAGATTCAGTATATGACTCTGCAAATATGTATGCAGGCCCTATTTTTAATTTTATAAGTTTTAATATTGGTTATCACATTGCACATCATGAAAAACCAACTTTGCATTGGTCTAAATTAAAAGAACGAACTGAAAAAATTATAGATAAAATTCCTAAAAACCAGATTTTACAAAAAATGCCTTAAAAAAGAAAACTACTTTTTTCTGACATAAAAATCAATTATTCCTTTTAAAAAACCAGAACCATAGCTTAAATGTAAAATAATAAAAACAGAAGCTAAGGTAATAAAATTAGTATATTTTTCTTTTAGAGATTGTTTTAGAGTAAAAAAAGTTAACCCTAAAAAATAAGGAAAAAGAATCATAAATAATAAAATTAAAGCATATTTTGTTATAAAAAGAGCTAAAAAAGAAAATAAAAGACTTAATACAAAAGTAACGGGAATAAGATGTCTTATAGAGGCAGGAAATTTGTGTTTTTGAATTACACGAACTTTCCAATAACCATATTCATAATATTGTTTCCATAATTTTTTTAATGAAGGGCGAGGATAATAATAAGAGATAATTTCTTTTGACATATAAATTTTACCGCCATTTTTAATTAAACGATAATTTAGTTCATCATCTTGATTTCTTACTAATTCTTCATCATAAAAACCTGTTTTATAAAAAAAATCTTTTCTATATGCACCCAAATAAACTGTATCAACATAACCTTCAAAATCTTCATAATGAAAACTAGAGTTTCCTATACCAAAAGGACAAGTTGTGGCTAATTTTATTGCTTTTTGAATTTTATTATCACCTATTAATCTTATTGCACCACCTACATTATCTGCATTAGTTTTTTCTAAAACTTCAACACATTTAGAAACATAATCAGGGCTATATTTTGTATGAGAATCCATTCTTATAATATAAAAACCTTCTGCATTTTTTATACCTATATTCATACTAACAGGAACTATTTTTTGTGGATTAGCGAATATTTTTACATTGCTATTTTTAAGCTGATATTCTTTTAAAATATTTTCAGAATTATCCGACGAATTTCCATCTACAAAAATAATTTCGGTTAAATTTTTATCATAATCTTGTTTTTCTAAAGATTCAAAAACCTCTTTTAAATAGGTCTCTTCATTATATACAGGTATAACTATTGATATTTTTTTATTCATTAAAATTTTATTTTATAATCATTTGTTTGTTTGAGACTGTCTAAAAAGAGGACGTTTCATAAAACGTCCCTACAAAAATATTGGCTTCTAACATTGTAATTTTCTTAAAAATACACTTTTTAGACACAACCTTACACAACATTCTTATCTTATTACTTTTCACTTTTTACTTTTCACTAAGTATAAATTCTACTACAAAACAAAATTATATATATTTTTCAATATAAATAAAACTAATTTTTTTAATGAACATGATAAAATGTTTAATATTAATATTAAACGAAAAAATTAAAAATGAATGTACTTTTTATAAGTAATGGTGAAGCCGAAGATATGATAGCATTATCTTTAATAAGATATTGGCTTCATTTTAATCAAGATGATAGAGTCGCAGGACTTGCCATTGCAGGATCTGGTAAATCATATATTGCAAATGATATTCCATTAGTTGCACCACCAATGACAATGCCATCAAATGGTTTTGCCAATCAAAGTTGGAAGTTTTTATTTCAAGATTTTGAAGCTGGATTAATTTCTCATATAAAAGGTCAATATAAGGTTTTAAAAAAACTTGGACCTCAAATAGATTATGTTGTAGGTGTAGGTGATATTGTTCCTGTTATTGCTACATGGTTAATTGATAAACCTAATTCTTTTGTTGGTTGTTCAAGAAGTGATTATTATAATGATCCTGCAAACCCAAAAGCATCTTCTTACTCTAGTACTAAAATAAGTATGTTAAAAAAAACAAGATCGTTAGTTTTTCCTAGAGATTTAAAAACAACTCTAAATTTACAAAGATTAGGTGTTAATGCAGAATATTTAGGAAACCCTATGATGGATTGTATTTCTCATAGTAAAAACTTAGATTTAGGGCTTACCAAGTATTCAAGAGTTATTGGAATTTTACCTGGTAGTCATGATGATTGTAGAGAAAATTTTAGAAGTATTATGAAATCTGTTTTGAAACTTAATATGAATAAGCCTCATACTTATTTAGTAGCTGTTTCTAACAAGGAAGATATTCCAAAATACTCTAAAGATTTAAGTAATAGTAATTGGTTTATACAAAAAACAGACCCAAAACACTATGTTTTAAAAAATAATAAAGATGAAATACATTTATTAAATGGTTATTTTGGAAATATTCTCATGTCTTCTCATGTAATTATTGGAACTTCTGGAACAGGAAATGAACAAGCTGTTGGAATTGGTATCCCTGTAATATCTTTCCCATGCGGTAAAATACAATATACAAAAAAATTCGGAGAAGCCCAAAAAAGACTTTTAGGAAAAGCGTTAACCTATATTCCAAGTCCTGAACCTTCTATAGAAGTACTTATAAAATGTATTGATAAGGCTTTTAATGATAGTGCTTATAGAGAAGAAGTAAGAAAAATCTCATTAGAAAGATTTGGTGAATTTGGAGCCTCAGAAAGAATTGTTACTAGAATTTTGAAAGAAATAACTCCTAATTATTCAGATTATTAATTTTTTAGTTTATTAAATATTTATCAATCCAATACTGAATGTCCACCCATTTTTACTCTTAATTTAACTCAATTTGAGTTGTTGTTTTTAGTTCTAATTATAAATCATCTACATTAAGATAAATGCCAATATCAAAAGATGAACTTATTTGATTAAAAATAGTAGATTTACCAGAACCATTCGGGCCAGCAAACATTCTAAGTCTATGATTTTTTTGATAAAGTTGATTTACTTCCAATTTTTACTTTTCTTCTTTCAATATGTTCAGTTTTTATTATTGTAGTTTGTCCAGAAAAAGATTCTTTAATAATATTTTTACCATCAAAATATGTAATATCAAGCTTTTTATCTTTTGCTGCTTTTATTGCATTTTCTACAGCACAAATAGCCATATCTTCTATTTTAGAGTAATGTTTTTTTGTATATTCAAGATAGCTTAAATATTCAATTTTCTTTTTTGTCATTTTTTAAATATTTTAATTTATTATTCTAATATAAATCATACTTGATGATTATATCAAATTATGTTTATTTAAAAAAAATAAAAAGTTTGATGCTCTCTTTGAGATGCAAATTGAAGTGTTGCAAAAATATCTTCTTTTGTTAATTCAGGGAAATCTTCAAGAATATCTTCAAACGTCATACCAGAAGCTAACCAAGAAAGAATATCATAAACAGTTATTCTCATATTTCTTATGCAAGGTTTTCCGCCTCTTTTACCGCCTTCAATAGTTATTATTTCTTTGTAGTTAATCATTTTTTTATTTCTAAAGAAGAAATTATTAATTAAATTATATATCAATTTTTAATCTTATTTGAACTGTTACAAGTTTTTTTATTTTATTAATAGGACAATGATATAATTTTTTATGTTACATTATAACTAAGTATATATATCTATTTAGTCCAAATAATGGAAATATAAAACACTTTTACTTAGAAAACATAAGCTAATATTTATTAAATGGAGTTAGAAATTTCTAATGATAATATATCAATTAACATATACTGAAAAAAGATATATGCCCTTTACAAGCATCGGAAATGATAAATATTATTCGTATTTTTTAGAAAGAGTTTTAAAAGAAAGAAATTTTGATTGGGTAGAAAAAAAACCTAGATTTAAATTTATAAAAATAATAAATTTTTCTTATAATGAATATAAAAGGTTTTATAAAATACCTGATTTTAGGCAATATTATGTACCAATGTTTAGTGAAAAAGCATTAATAGCACTAAAAGATTTGTTAGAAAAAAGTGGCGATTTTTTTGAAATTGAAAATTTTGATAAAGTATATAAATATAGATGGAAGGGATTAAAAAGAATTAAAAATAGATATTTTGTTTTTAATGTAAAAGATAGGATAGATTGTCTTGATATTGAAAAATCAAATATTGAAAGAGATATGCACT
The DNA here is from genome assembly GCA_038060635.1 of Cyanobacteriota bacterium. GTDB lineage: Bacteria > Cyanobacteriota > Sericytochromatia > UBA7694 > JACMQJ01 > JBBTGK01. The sequence goes on from JBBTGK010000269.1 coordinate 7,362, forward strand.
TATTAAATAGAGGTGAAGTATTTATAGAAGAAAAAATAGATAAAAACCTAGATATTTTTAAAATAAAAAGATTTGAGAATAATACTTACGTAACACAAAAATTTGTAGATAGAGTTTTAGAACATAATTTAAAAGCTTTTACATTTATTCCTGTTTATTCATCAATAGGTGAAAAGTTACCTGAAATAATAGAAACATAACTAAAATTAATTCTAAAGATAAATTTCAACTATATTTTAATTTATGATTCAATTTTATCTGTATCTCTTGATAAAAAAGCTAACCAAAAAGTAGAAAGTAAAGCAGATATACTTAATGTTAGACCTGTATTCGGTATAATAAAAGCAAATAAAGGAATTATTAAGCCTACAATAGCACAAACTAAAAAGTTAATTTTTTCTTTTGAAGTTGATTTTATTATAAAAATCATTCCTAATAAACAAATAGAAATAATCAACCAAGCATACATAGTTTCCATAACTCTACTAAAATAAGTTAAAGCTAATAAAGAAGCAAAAAAGATAGCACAAAAAATAATTAACTGTTTTATTTTTAAAGGATTTGATAAATAAAGTAATAAAAGCCACCATAATAAAATAGCAGGCGATATAAACAATAATCTTGGTAAAACTCCAGTATTAGTAACATATTCGTTTACTGTATAAATACCAAAAGGATTTTTTACAGCAACATTATCTTTAAAATCCCAAGTAAAAACAGTGCTCTCTCCTTCACGTTTTTTTGTTGTTGGTCTTACTCCACTAGCAAACTCAGCATTAGTAAAATTTGCTTTTACAGTTAATAAAAAATTTGATAATAATTGATTATATGCTTCATAAACCCAACGAGGAGCACCTTCTGATTTGTATTTAACAATAAAATGAGTTTTTTCTCCTTTATTAAGATTAAAATTAAAACTATATCCATTAGGATTAATAGGTTCAAGTTTTAGTCCATTTTTTTCAACTCTAAAATCTTGAATTATTTTATAATTATAAGGTTGATAAGCTTCAAAAATAAATTCTTTATCATAACCAAGAGTATTAGTTACTTCATAATCAGCTTGAAAATTAATTTTATATGATTTACTTTTTTCTTCAATTTGATCTATTTCAACATTTATTTTTGAACCACTAAGATTAAGATAATAATCAACATTTCTTTCATTCTCCTTAGTAATATATTCTCCTTTATAAAAAACTTGAGTTTTATTAATTTTTTTCACTTTATATTTTACTTGAGGTGAAGGTTGCTCTAATTTTTCTCCAGAAATAGTATTAGCTACTTTGGATATTTTATTTTCTTCCCAATTTTTATAACGATTAGCTAGAGTAGAACATACAAAAAAGCCAAGAGTAAGAATTAAGATAATTAGTGTAGCATGTTGAAAAGAATAAACTAACTTTCCATAATGATTTAACCATTTTTTTGTAATATTTTGAGAATCATCATTATTACGAGAAAAAGATAAATTTATAAGTGCAAGAATAATACCAAAAAAGCCTAATAATATTATTAGAATAAAAAATATTTCAAATGTAAAAACACCAAAATGAAATAATTCTACAGGATGAGTAATATCAAAAAAAACTCGAATAGTTTTAAGTAGTTCTAGCATTTTATTCCATAAATTTTATAAAATTTTTGTTATTTCTATAATATACAAAAAAAACATACTTTAAAAGATTTTATTCTAATATTTATCATATATTTAACCTTTTTTATCTAGTCAGGAGAATAAATTAAATAACTTGAATGGGTTGTCTAAAAAGAGGACGTTTCATAAAACGTCCCTACAGAAACATTGGCTTTTAACCTTGTAATTTTATAAAAAAATACATTTTTTAGACAACTTCTCTACCTGTAAATACTCATCATTTAAAAAAAATATGCACATTTAAAATTAGCTATAAGCTAGTAAAAAAATCTATGTTAAAATGATTAAAATAAACGTATTTTATTGCTAAAAATGATAATTAAGTAAAATGATGCTTGAAAATATAAAAAAAATCAAAATGCTAGAGGTAAAATAGTGTCATTGTTTGAAGATATAAAAAAAGGTGAAAGTAAAACTCTTGAATTTAAAGAAAAATTACCAGATAGTGATAACTTAGCAAAAACTATTATTTCTTTTTCAAATACTAGTGGTGGAAAGCTTCTTATTGGTATTAATGATAAAAGAGAAATTATTGGTTTAGAAAATATTGATATTTTTGAATTACAAGATAAAATTGCTTCAATTATTTATGATAAATGTTACCCTCATATTTTAGCTGAAATTTATACATTGAATATTAATAATACTATTATTTTAGTGATAGAAGTTTTTAGAGGTAATATTTTACCTTATTATATAAAAAAATTAGGTAAAAATGAAGGAACTTATATAAGAATAGGTGCAACTAATAGAAAAGCAGGTTTTGATAATATTGTAGAACTTGAAAGACAAAGACTTAATGTAAGTTTTGATGAAGAAACAAACTTTGAATATGATTATTCTAAATTGGATATTTCTCCTATAAAAGCCAAATTTGCTGAAATAGGAAAAAATATTGATGAAGAAAAACTTAAAAACTTAAAACTTATTAGAGAAGAACATGGAAAAATTTACCCCACTAATGGTTTACTTATTTTATTAGGTAAATTTGAAAATGTTGTTACAAAATGTAGCCGTTTTAAAGGTAATACAATGTCTATATTTATTGATAAAAAAGAGTATGAAGGTGATTTATTCAGCCAGTTTGAAGCAGTTGAAAATTTTATTAAAAACCATATTAATTTAAGAGGGGAAATAAAAGGTTTAAGAAGAACTGATACTTATGAAATACCTCTTGATGCAATTCGTGAAGCTTTTATTAATGCTTTAATTCATAGAGATTATACTAATCTTGGAAGAGATATAAAAGTTGGAATTTATGATGATATTTTAAATATTGTTTCTCCAGGAGGTTTTCCCAACACATTAACACAGAATGGTATTTTAGATGGTCGTTCTGAAGTAAGAAACAAGGTTATTGCAAGAGTTTTTAAAGAATTAGGTTATATTGAACAATGGGGAAGTGGCATAAAAAGGATAAAATTATCTTGTATTGAACATGGACTAAAAGAACCTTTAATTAAGGAAACAGGCGATTTTGTAGATGTAGAATTATATAGACAAAAAACGGTTTACGACGGATTAAAGACGGATAAAAACGGATTAGAAATAGAAGAAAAAAAAGTTATTAATTTTATAAAAATAAATGAAAAAATTAGTACCAAAGATTTAAAAGAATTATTGAATATTGCTGATACAAAAGCAAAAGATATTTTTAAAAATATGATGGATAAAAATTTAATTGAACGAAAAGGTAGTGGTAGAAGTACTTTTTATGTTTTACTGATTGATAATTAAAATTATATAATGGAATTTAGATTTATATGATAAATAAAAAAATTAAATTAAAAAATGATATTGAGTTAATAATCAGAAAAGCAAAAATAAGTGATGCTTTGGAGATTATTGAATATGTTGATACTATCTCTGGTGAAACCGATTTTCTAACATTCGGAAAAGGCGAATTTAATAAAACTTTGGAAGAAGAAGAAAAAATCATAGAAGAACATAACAATTCAGAGAATAGAATATTTTTAGTTGCTGAAATTAATAACAAAATTATTGGGGTTTTAAATGTAAATGCAAATAATAAAAAAAGATTAAAGCATATTTGTTTTTTTGGAATCTCTGTTAAAAAAGATTATTGGGGGCAAGGTGTTGCTTCTAATTTAATATTAACTTTGATTGAATGGGCAAAATCAACAGGAATTATAAAAAAAATTAATTTAAGTGTTCTTGAAAATAATATTACAGCAATTGATCTGTATAAAAAATTTGGATTTAAAATTGAGGGTGTAATAACAAGAGATTTATATTTAAATGGAATCTATTATAATTCTTTAGCAATGGGCATTGAAATTGATTAATGCTTAAAATAAAAAAAAAGACAATTTTGGCAAAAATAGGAAAAAATAATATTTTTAAATTAATTAGCTATTTAGATATAAAATCAATTATTGAGTTAAAATAGTAAAATTTAGTCTAAAATAAGAAAAAATACCATAATATAGATATTGACAATAAAAATATATTGAGTTAAGATATTCATATAGTATATAGTTTAAAAAAAAAATTATGTATCTAATTATTATTTCAGGTTAGGAAAATGAAAAGTATAAATAACAAAATAGGAAAAGAAAACATTAAAAGTTCTACCTTCAAAGGTTTGAATTTATTATGTTCTTATTTGTTATTATTATCATTGCTTTATTGTACTTTATAAAAGATTAAATTACTAAAGATAAAGATAAGTATTATTTTTTATTTAAATAGCGGAAATAAAAGTCTTAATTTCGATTATCTCTTTTAATACCCTAAAAATCTAAAAATATCAGTTATATCTAATTATAATTAATAAGTAATAACTAAAAAATAAGTATTTTGTTCTTGTTTTATTAAAAATACGACGAAACTTTGCTTTGATGTTAGTAAAAACAGGGTTCCCAGTGCTCTTGTATTTATTAATAAGACCTTCTGCAAAGATGTTGTAAAAGACTTTACAATAAGTTTGCCTTTAATAAAACATAAGAATCTTCAGTACTTCTGAGATTTATTTTATTGCAAAGTATGTTTTTTAGTATAAATATATTTTTAGATAAAAATACAAGTAAAATAGAGTATTTTAAAACAAACTAAAATAAATATTTTATTTTTTCTCTTTAAAGATTATAGTAAGTATTAGAAATATAGAGATAATTAATAATATTATAAGATATAGTTAGATATATTTATATAATCAAGTTTCAACTAAGTTTTTGTTTTTTACCTAAGTAGCCCAACTGGTAGAGGTAACAGTTTTAAACACTGTCAAGTGTGGGTTCGAATCCCATCTTAGGTACTTTGCATCAGTAACCAAATGGTTAAGGTAGCAGTCTGCAAAACTGTAAATAAGAGTTCGATTCTCTTCTGATGCTTTTGAGAGTGTAACACGTAATGGTAGCGTAGCGGACTGTAAATCCGTTGTTTAAAAAACTCTGTAGGTTCAAGTCCTATCACTCTCACTAATTTTTAATTTTATAATTTTTTTATCATTGAGATAAAATTCATAATAATCATTATGTTTGTTTTTTTAGTTTAGGATTTAGAATTAATTAATATCTGTTTGCAGTATTGCAGTAAAACGTTGAAAAATCGTACGTGCAGCGACTGTGATAAAAGTCAATAGATAAAATAAAAAAAATTCTAAAAAATTT
>JBBTGK010000270.1:0-33686 GCA_038060635.1 Cyanobacteriota bacterium
ATGCTTGTGATTCTTTAATTAGTGCTCGTCCTCATAGAGAAGCATTGTCAGCAGAAGATGCAGTAAAAGAATTGCAAAGAATGTCTGGTATAATGTTTGACCCAAATGTTATACAAGTTTTTATGTCTATAGATTCTGATGTAGAATCTAGCAGAACATTAGAGGTATAAGATGCCACAAAGTTTTATGGATCAATGGCAGCACTTTTTAGGTGTTCTTGGTGGAGAAAAAGCTTTTGCATTCTTTTTCGGACTTATTATAGGTTATATTATTAGAGCTATTAAGGTTTAGTATATGATTTTTGAACAACAGAAAAAAAACTTTTTGAAAAGTGCTTTAGCTATTTCGATATTTTCTTTTTCAATTTTTTCTTGTAATACACAGTATAACAACCCTTTTTTACCAAAGGCTGAACTTTCCATAACAGATATAAAAGCTGGTAAGGTAACAGGTGGTGGAGCTGGAGCAAAAGGTGTTGGAGTATATCAAAGTTTCAAAAAAGCTGAGGCGTCATCTTTTTTAATAGCAAATTACACTTATGTGGATCCAGAAATCACAATAGAAAATAAACAAGGATTGCCAAGAGTTATTTTTAAACAACTTATTGTTGAACATACTATAAAGGGTAAAAAATTACCTGCGGTTGTTTATCCTATAACAATAACAATAGCAACAGGAGCTAAATTTACAACTAATATCCCTTTATTAAGCAACTCCGAAGATATTATATCTACAGTTTTTCCTAATCATACTTTTAATGCGGTAAATAATGGGTTTTCTGAAGCAACTCTTTTAGGTTTAGATGATAATGGATATTTGGCTAGTATTAAATTTTCGACACCAACAACATTTGAAACAGACCCTACTAATACAGGTTCACCAGAAACACAGCCAACACCTAAACCAACAGATGAACCATCAAGAGTTCTTACTAATCCTGGAACTCCAGCTGTATAATAGTTATTTTAAGGGGAAAAAAATATGAAAAAAATAAATAAATTCGTTCTACCAATAGTTACAGTTTCAGTTTTATTGTCGTCTTGTGCACCAGAAGATCCAACGAATAAAACTTTGAGGGATTTATTGACAAAGGTATCAACTGTTGATCAATTACCAAAAATAAATAAAGGCGTTATAAGTGGTAGCGTTTTGGAGAACTTTAAAGGGGAAAAACCTGAAGTTATTCTTAAAATAATAAGAAGTGAAGATATATTTGATTTGGATACTAATGGAAAACGTAAAAAAAGACCAGATGGTACTGATTTAACAATTGAGAAAAAAGGGCAAGTTTTACAAACAATAAAATTAAAAGATAAATATTCTTTTGTTTCAGATAGTTTGTTACCTGGAGCAGTATCTATTCAAGCAAATAAAAAGCCAGAAAATATTGAAGCATCAGCCACTGTTGAAATAGGTAAAGTTTCTCTTGTTCAACCTCTTATTTTTGGTGCATTGGGTGATACAAATAAAATAAAACCACCTACTATTATAAATATAAGTGGTAAAATCGTAAATCCTGATGGAACTCCTGCCGTTGGGGCTAAAGTAGCTGATGTTACTGGCGGTTTCGTTAGCATTTCTACTATAACAGACTCAAATGGAGCTTTTACTCTTTCAGAAGCCCCATTTCAAAAACCAAGAAGTATTGAAGTTTCTATGGGTAATGTTGATACTCCAGATGGTAGGTTTGCATCTTATTCAGTTCTTCCAGATGAAACAGAAAATATAACAATTCCTCTTGTTTCTAATGCTAGATTTATTAGTGGAAGAATTTTTAATTCTGTTTTAAAAACAACGAATATAGAAGGTTTAAATATAAAAGTTGATGGAACAAATATATCTACAAATACAGATAAAGAAGGTAAATTTAGACTTAAAGGAGTTTCTCTTAGCCAAATTAATCTTACTATTGGTGGTATAAAAGGATATATTGATAGAATAATAACTGTTTCTCCATCTCAAGTTAATGAAGATAGAAATCTTGGAGATTTATTTATTACTCCTTTGGGTGGAGTAAGAGTTAATTTAGCTGCTGAAAGCACCCCTATATATAGAATTCTTGATAATAATAGAATAATAGCCTCATCTTATGTAGGCTCAAAAACATTTTTACCTACAAGTTTAGCTGCAATAACCAGAAAACAATATTATAAACCATATTCTCCAAATATCCCTAATCCAGAGCATCCAGTTCAGGTAGTTCGTGGCAATGATAGTATTCCTCCTACAACACAAGCTCAGTTTCCTAGTTCAACTATTATAAATTCTTTAGCTAGTGCAACAATTGAATGTGGTGCTATTGGTAAACTTGAAGGAGCATCAACTGCAGATGCCCCAGGCGAAAGTTTATTTAGGAAATTCAGTTCTTATGTTCAATTAAGATCTGGAGGAGGGAATAGTATTAATTGTGAATATGTAAATAATTTAATCTACAGAAAATCATTACAAGGTGTTATTCAATTTGAAGGTACAGATATAAAAGTACCTTTTGTTTATCCGCCTACACCTACCAGAGATGTAACTGTTTTTGGTGATTTGGATAAAAAAACATTAGCTGTAGATGATGCAAATGAAAGAGTTTCAATTCCTATAGAAGATATTCCAGGTGGAGAATATACACTTTCTGTTTCCTTAGAGCATCATGAAACTCAAAAAGGACTTCGTTTAATAATTCCATCTAATGATATTACTTCTACAGAATTAATTCAAATGAAAGTAGCTAAAGCGATAATAAGTCTTGGAGATATTAGAGGGAAAGTAATAGTTAAAGATCTATCTGGAAATATACAACCTCTTCCAACTGGTACTAAGATTGCGGTAATAAGCTCATTTGATCAAGTTATTTCGCCAGATAAATTAAATGAAATATTTAATGATCCTCTTTCTGGAAGTGGAAATTCAGATCAATTATCTTATGGAAACACAGATGTAAATTCAGATGGAACATATACATTAAGAAATATTCCTAGTGGAACCAGAATAATTGTGGCAGCAGTATTTGATGCTAATGGTAAATTAGATAGCTCTCTAATACCAAATACTTATGTATTAGTTAATGTTGTTTCAGGTTTAAGTACATTTGCATCTGATATGGTTTTAATAAAAAGATAAAAGTGCAATAATAAAAAACCCTCTTTTTACAGAGGGTTTTTTAGTTATAATTAACTTATGAAAAAAATAATCCTTTGTATTTTTATTATATTAAATTCATCTACTCCTTTTGCTTTTGCAGAAGAAATAAAAATAATAAATAATGAAAAAGACAAAATTCAAGAATATAAAAGTAATTTAGCTATAAACTCTCTTTTACCAGGTTATGCACAATTTACTCTTGATAAAAAAGATGAAGGTAATTTTTATATGTACACATCTGTACCTTTACTTCTTGTTGGGCAAGGTTTATTGCTTTATTATTTTAATGAAAAAGGTGGTATAAATATATTCCCTTATACCGAAAACGATAAACATTATCTTGTAAGATTTGGAAATAATACCAAAAATGATAAAGATCTTTTATTATATTCAGGTCTTTTACTTTCTTTATATGGAACACTTATATCAACTTATAGCTCATATTCTTATCATAGAGATTTTTCAGATTTAAATTTTAAAAATAATTTAAAAAAAGGAAAAGAAAATTTAGGAGATCTTGTTTTAGCTCCATTTAAAGCAGAAAATGTTTTTAATTTTGATTTTTTTCCTATGTATCCACTAACAGCATTAGGACAAGTAACTCCAACTGATATAAAAAAAATTAGTGATTTTTGGAAAAAAGATAAAGTACCTTTTATGGGAGCAAATGTTGCTCCTTGGCAAGGTTTATTATTAGAATTAATTACTGCAGGTTTATTAATATTTGCTAACGCAACATGGGAGGAAATAAACTATAGAGGCATATTATTAGAAACATCTGGTTTAGCAAGTTCATCCCTAAATTTTGGTTTAGCACACGCCCCAAATGTTTTATATCCTAATACATCAATAGAAGAAACATCATTACAAACAGTTTTTGCGACTTTATTTGGTTTTTATGCAGCTCATAAAACAGAAGAAAATAACTATGATTTTAGAAGAATGATTGCTTTACATTTTTGGCATAATATAACTTCTGCAAGTTTAAGCTATATGTCTGAACCAGAAAAAGGTATATTTTTTATAAATATGACTTATAAATTCTAAAACTAAATTCTTTTTCCTATAATAGAACTTGCACCACCTTTCATTTTTATGAGTTTTTTTACTGTATCCCAATTAATTTTTTTATCAAGGTCATAATCTTTTAAAATTGATTTTGTTAAATCTTCAAAGTTAATTTTTTTATAATAAATATTGTCATATACTTCTAATCTTATATTGTTTTCAGGATCAATATTTATTTTTATAGGTTGATATATTATTTTTACAGGTATACCTTTTTTTATTGTTTTAAATAAAATTTCTGCTTCAGATGATTTCATTCTCATGCAACCATGACTTGAAGCACTACCAATACTCCATGGTGCAGTAGTAGAATGTATTCCTAAACCTCCACCTAAAGACATAAACCATCGTCCTAATGGGTTACCTGGACCAGCAGGAATTTCTGTTATTACAGCTTGACCATTTGCTTTCATTTCATTTTGAATAGATAAAGGAACAATCCAAGAAGGATCTTTAACTTTTTCTTCTATTTTATAATCACCAGTAGGTGTTTGCCATCTTGATGACGTTGTTCCTACTGCAACTCCATAAGAAAGTATAAGTTTACCTTTTTGGAAATAATAAAGTTTGGTTTCTGGAATATTTATTATTACACCTTCAAAATTAGAAGTAGGTTGAACATATTTATCTAAAATAATTTTTTGACCAATAATTAAATAAGGTGTTTTTAAATTATTTAAAGTCATTAGTTTTTTTGAAGTTGTATTATATTTTTTTGCTAATTTTTTTAAATCATCATTAGCTTGAACTTTATAATCTACTGAAATAAGCTTTCCTGGATGTAAAAAATATTTTTTGCTGTCTTTTATTTTGATTTCATCTTTTTTTATTTTATCTTCTTTTTTAGGAACAGGAGTTGGTTTTATAGATGGAGACGCAGAAGGAGTTGGAATTGGAGTTGGAGAAGAAGAAGGAATAATTGATTCTACAGGTTTAGGTGATTCAGCAGGAGACTCTATTGATGTTGGTAAAGGAATTGGAGATTCACTAGGAATAATAGAAGGTTGGGGAGTTGGAGATGTATTTGTTTTATCTTCAATTTCTTTTAATTTATCCTCAATATTATTTATTTTTTCTACTTCTGCATTAGTTTTTACTTCATTAGATTTATCATCTTTTTTTATCTCTTCTGCTTTTACATTAAAGGATAATAAAAATATAGAGACTAAAGATAAAACACAAGTTACTTTTTTCATTAAAAACCATAAAATAATTAAATATAATAAAAGAATTCTATAATTCTTTTGTTTATTTTTCAATAAAAAAAGAAAAATTTTAATATTTTTTTTGAAAATAAATACCAGAGTACTGGAAAACATGTTTGTATTAACATCAAAGCAAATATTATTAATAAAACAAAAAACCTTCCATAATCATGAAAGGTTTAATAATGAATATTATAAAATTCTATTTAGCAGGATTACCTACAGGTGTAGGCTCAGGAATACCCATTTGTTTCTTAGCGGTTCTAAGATTTTCTTCGAGTAGTTTTGCAAAACCAAGTTTAGCAGAGTCTACTTCATATCCAGCATTTCCACTTTTATCAAAAACTAGTTTACTTCCAGATAATGATGCTTCAAATGCATAAGATAAAGTATCTTTTTGTTTATAAGCAGGAAGACCAAGCTCTGTTCTAACTTTATTAATAATAGCATCGGCTCTACTAAAATTAGAAACTGCTGAAGCTCTATTTGTTTGTGCAGACTTATTAAGTTCATCAATTAACCTTGCCATACTTTGATCTAACTCGTCTTTATTTTTACTTTGTTTAACATCCAAAAGAGCTGCATCTACAGGTGATTTACCTATAACTTGATCTGCTTTTTTAATACCATTCATTATGTCTGTAGTAACAGAATTAATGTCTTCGCCTAAACTTCCTACAACTTTATTAACACTTATAAATAAGTTTTCTACTGATGTTAAGTCACCTTTAGACACTCCACTTAGGTTTTTTGAGTCTTTTAGAAATGAAGAAAAGTCAGATTCTAAAGATTTTATATAATCTTTCACAAACATCTCTGTTTTACCAACAATTACTTTGTCATTAAGATTAATTTTATTTGCTACAAGATCATTTCTTACTTTATTTAATCGACTATATACATCCCTAACAAATTCTTTATTTGGGTTTGTTTGACTCATAGTGGCTAATTTTTCAAGATCATTTAAATCATTTCCAACATCATTCCCTTCATTATCTTTTTGATCCGGTTTGCTCAAAAGAGAATCAATTTGAGATACCAAAGCTGTACTCGAAGTTTTTTCTTTTATTTGCAATAATTCTGTCTTTATTAATGAAATAGCTTCCTTAAAAAGACCTTGACCAACAGGAGGTTGAATTTTATTTAATAAACTAGAAATAGAATCATTTAGTGCAGATTTCTCAGGTTCCAAAAGAGCATCTGTCTCTTGTATATCTTTAGAAAATGTAGAAATTTCTCCTATTAGTTTATCAATCTCAACTTGCGTATTTTGGTTAAGTGGTTGAGATTTTAGCTGTTCATATCTTGAACTAAGTTCTTTAAACTTATCAATTTTAACTTTACCTTCAGGTTTTTCTGCCGATAACTTAGAATCATCACTTTCAGAAGATGGGTTTTCTTGGTATTGCCTTATCATTCTTATCATATCATTCTCTGTTAATTTATAGTTTTCACCCGTTTTTGGATCTTTTAAATTATTATTCAAAAAATTCATTAATTTTTTTCCATCGTCTGATAGAGTACCACCTTCTTCAAAATTTGTATTCGGATTAAGTTTACTACCTGTTATCAAGCTACCTCCGTCACCATTATATATTTTGGATAAAGATGAAGAAACGTCTGATAATTCAATTGTACGATCAGATTCTGGAGTTCCTGTAATAATGCCCCCTGCTTTTAATTTATCATTAGTAGAAAGAATAGATTCTGCCGTAACTGGAACGTTTGGCTCTGATGATTTTGTACTAGCGATAAAATCTTTGTTATCATCAATAAATTTCTTTTGTTCATCAGAAAGAGGTTTACCTTCATCTAATTGAGCAATTATCTTATTTAATGTAAGTAATTTATCTCCATTTACAGACTTACCAGAAGCAAAATCTTCTAGTTCAGATACTTTCTTATTTAAATTTTCTATAATATTTGGTGCAATAGTATTTGACAATCCTTCAGTACCAAGACTTTCAATATCTTTCTTAAGACTAGCAATAGCATCAGAAACTTTTGTTCCATCAGGTAAAGAATCATTTCCATTTTTTACAGCATCAATTATTTGAGAATATTTAGCAGATATATTATTATATTGTTCTACTGCTTTTGGCAATTCTGTAGGTTTAGAATTATCTTGAATTCTTGACTTTAAACCTTCTATACCTTTCTGAATGTTTGGTATTTGAACATTTAATACTGCTAAATTATAATGAGCATCTTTAAAACCAGCTTGAAGTTGAGTTTTTATACCATCTAAACCTTTCTCAGAAAACTCAACTAACTTCAATGCATCTTGATCAGATAATTTTGGATTATTAAGATCTATGTTTATAGCAGGTGAATTAGATTTGTTATATAAAGCAACAAGATCTCCTAACCCTTTTTTTTCTTCATCATTAAGAGGGGTTTGATTATAAATATTACTAATAGCTCTAGAGCCATCAACAAAAACATTGGCTCTATCAACCATAGCTTCTTGCATTTTTCCAATATGACCAGCTCCATACATGCCATTTTCTACATGGGTATTATTTTCAGCTTGTAAAAATAATGATGAATAAATTTCAGGTGCTTTTTTAGGGTCATTTTTTGCAATTGTTAAAAGCTCTTCAACTGATTTACCTTTGTATTCAGGTTTATTAAAAACAGCTTGAGCATCAGCTACTTTTTTTGCATAAGCAGCAGGATTATCATGATGTCTTGTTGAAGGTTCAAAATTACCCACACCACCATCAAAAGCACCTGAGACAAATCCTGCATTTATATAATCAGTTGCGACTTTAGCTCTAGCTTCACCAGTTTTATCAAACTTACCTGTATCCTTATTAAGAAAAATAGCATAACTTGCTTTACTATCCATATCAGTTATTACAGCAGAATTTCCTCTAAAATTTCCATTTCCTATAGGATTTTCTAGTGATTTACCTTTTTCATCTTTAACTAAAACAGAACCAACTCCATCATTTATTACAATATCACCATATTTATTTAAAAAAGAAATTGCAAATTTTTCATTTGTTCCTGATGTATCCAAGTTTGAATCGGTTATTAGTTTTTGTAAATCTTCCACAGAAATACCTGTTGCTTGTGCAGCAAGATTAATATCAAATTTTCCTTTATATCCTTCGGTTGTCATTAGTCTAAAATCTTTTTTATCCAAGATATCTCCTATTGTTGTTGGTTTAGGCTTCCTTTCAGAAGGTGCAATTGGAGGTATTGCTTCTGGTGTTGGAGAGTCAGAAGTAACAGAAGGAATTTGAGGGACTCCATTTATTTTTGGCATATTAATTTTTTTAGGAGGAGTTCTTTTTATATTATCATAATTAATAGGTTCTATTCTATCATTTTGTTTTCTACTTAATATTTGATATTGAGCATCTATATCGATATGAGTTGCTCCACCAAAAGGATTTAAACTGTAATCATTTCCATATTTACCAACAAAAGCAGCTGCGGCATTAAGACCTGTACCAGTATTTGCAGTTTCACCATTATTACTTTTATTAACACCTTGTATTGCATTTGCCAAACTATCATTATAAGAAGAGCCACTACTCATAAGCATTTGAGCACCTAATGCAAAAATCGGAACTAAAAGATTAACTCTTTCTGGAGGTCTTTGAGTAAGAGTAACTTGAACTTCTTCACCTCTTGCTAGTGCAGCATAAACATCTGGTGGTAAATAGGCATTATTTCCTTTTGTTAGAGATTGAAGTTCACCTACACTACTAATTGTAGTAGTTAAACTATCTGTTACTCCTGCAGCTCTTTCTTCTGGTTTAAGTTTATCTGTATTTTGAACAGCACCACCCCAAGGTGTATAAACTTGGCTTGCCCCACCAACACTACCTGCCATAAAATTAACTCTCCTATTTCCAAAAATATCTTTATTTAAATTATTATTTTTATAAAAACTATGTACATTTCTATTTAAAAAAGAAAACTTGTTATACATTTAACACTCTCCAAAAAAAGACAGGACAATTACTCATATTTTATATACTTTTATTTTCTATTTTCTTGCATAAGTAAATTAATAATTAATGAACAGTTAACAATTACAAAATAATTATTCATATTCATTTTCAGTATCATTTTTAGCTTGATTCATTTGTTGTCTAGATATATCTTTTCTTAATTGATAAATAAAGTGATGATCGATTCTTTTAAGAACAGGTCTTGAATCTAAAGGAGCTAAAGGTTTTTCTAAAGTTTCTTTAAGGTTTTGCATTTCAACATGTAATTTATCTCTTTGTTCAATAAGGCCTTCTTTTAATAATTCAATAGTTTCTGGAGATTTTATAACCTTATCTGCAAGACAATAATAATCATCTGCAACCATCTCATAATAATTATATAAGGTACTTACAACTTTTTCTCTTAATTGAAATTTTACAGAGAGGCTTCCCAGTTTTTTACTAATTTCTTTTCTTATTTCATTAAGATCTTTAAGAGCATCTAATGCTTCTTTTATTTCATCAGTAGATATAAGTTCTGCCATAAAAACTACCTATTAAACCTTATTTTATTCATATCAATTATAATACTTTCAAGATTATTTTTAAATAACTCATCTCTAGAAACCTTAGATATATTCATCAAAGATAGTATTTTTCTTGAAAAAGAACCAAGTAATATATCTTCACTTAAATTATCTGATAATATTTTTATTTTTTCTTCAATTTTATCTATTTTTACCATATCTTTTTCAATATTATATTTAAACACAGATAAAAATAAAAAGTTGGAATAAATCATACTATGAACAATCTTTTTTATGTCATTTACAGATTCAATAATAGAATTTTCTTGTTCTCTTATTAATTTATAATATTGATTTATATATTTTTCTTTGTATGATGATAAAACAAAATCAAGGTTTTTTATCATTTCATAGTCTAATTCTTTTAAAATTAAGTCAATAATATCTAAAATTTGAATTATTACTTTATCATCGTACTCATGTAAAAAATCAAGTATTTTATTTATTTTTTGATAAATTTCAATACCTTTTTCTTCTTCATTAATTTCTTTTTTTAAAGCATAAAACATTTCTTTAAGTAATAATTCAATTTCTTTAAAATTTGTTTTTTTAGTTTTGGTATTTAAAAAAATATTTTCAATTTGCCTAGTTATTATAGGAAGAAATGCAAAAAAAGCAGTATTTTTTATTTTATCATAAATATCTTTTCCAACTACTTCTAAAGATGTTATATCATTTTTACCTGTACCAATTGTGTTAATACTACTAAGATTAATAAACTGAAGGTTATTTATAACTAAAGTTATTTTTTGATTCGATAGAGATGTTTCTAAAAAAAAGTTTTTTTCTGTATATTTAGTAACAAATTTTGAGTTGGATTCGTTAGCAGAGAAAGTTTTTAAAAGTGATTTTCTTAATAAAGAATCTATTTCTTTTAATTTATCATCATATTCTTCTTTAAGTTGTTTAGTTTCAAATTCTTTTTCTTCTAAAATTTTTTCTTCTTGTAAATAATCTAAACTATTAATTTTAGAACTTAAATCAATAATAATTTTTTCAAGTTTTAAAAAAGTTTTTTCATCTAAAATTTTATTACAGTCCTTTTTAATTTTTTGAGCATAATATAGTCTATCAGATGCTTTTAATAAACTTTTCTCTAAAGAATAATTTATTTCTTCTTTTATTGCATTTTTTAAAAATCTTAATTGTTTTATTATTATATTTTCAAGGCTTTGAGCAAATTTAAATTTATTATCTTTTCTTTTATCTAATACTTCAATATTATCTTGTATTATTATTTCACCTATTTTTAATGAAGTTCCTATATAGTTAAAAGGATTTTCAGAAGACAAATCATTATTTTGATATATATTGAAAGAAATATTTAAATCTTCTTTTTTTATTTCTATTTTGAATGATACATCTTGATAAACATCTACAAAAATATTTTCATAATCGATATTAAGAGACGTTGGAAAAATAAATTTTGCATTTTTCTTTACAAATTCTTCTATAAAAATTATAAAAGTAGTAGAAATTTGTTCTTCTAAATCGGGTTCATAATTTGGATCGTTATTAATGTTGCCTTTCCATTTTATATTGACAATTTCAGTTTCAGTTTCTTTATCTGTACCAAAATCCAGCCTCATTTTTTTTAATAAAAAAGGGGTTAAAACTCTTGTACAAAGGACTGTACCATCATCTATCATTTTGCTTACATCATAATATTCTTGTAAATCAAAAAATTTAACATTATTTTCAGAAATTTTATATTTAGTTTCAATCATTAAAGTTGATAAATCATCAATGTCTTCTTTATCCAAATTTAAATTAGATGATAATTCTACTTCAACTTTTTTATCTAAAGCTTCAACTTGTGCTTTTATAATATCTTCAGCCTCTGCTATTGATATTTCAATGCCATCACAAAGAAGTTTACCATCTTCAAAAGTAATTATTTTTTTTGATATATCAGAAGAATCTTCAATAAGTTCTGATTTTATTATTTCATTATTTCTTTCCATAAAATAATTTTAACTTATATTTTTTATAAGTTAAAGTGAGAAGTTATTTTTATTTTTTTTTTAAAATAAAAAATAAAAATTATATGCAATAAAAAAAATTGGGTTGCACAAAATAGTATAAAAAATTCAGATAAAAATAAATTTATTGTATTATAATATTTAGGTGTATTTTTGAATAAAATTTTATAAAATGAACAAAATTAAAATAGCTTTTATATCATCTCTAGTAGTTATAGCATCAGGTTATTACAATTATACTAATATAGCGTTTGCAGAAAGTACTAAATCAAATTTAGTTCAAAGTTTATCGGAAGGATCTCAATTAGATTGGAGTAAAAATGTTATAAAAGTTACTGGAAGCGGAGCTCCACCAGATAAAGGGAATATGGCACAAAAAAGAAATATGGCAGTAAGAGCAGCAAAATTAGATGCCTATAGACAACTTTTAGAAATTGTTAATGGAGTTCATGTAAGTTCTGAAACAATTGTAAAAGATTTTGTAACTGAAAGTGATATTATAAAAACCAAAGTAGAAGGTCTTTTAAAAGGCTTTGAGCAAGTTGGTGAAGCTAGATATATGTCTGATGGATCGGTAGAAGTTGATGTACAAATAAAACTTTTTGGAAAAGGCAGTGTTGCATCTATAATTATGCCTGAAGAAATAAAAAAAATAGAAAATGATACTATTCCTAACACAAAAATTCAACCTCAAGAAATTAAAGAAGAATATACTGGTTTAATAATAGACTGTAAGGGATTAGGAGCTAAACCAGCAATGAGTCCAGCTATTTTTGATTCAGATAATGGACAATTATATATAGGTAATCAAGAAATAGATCCAGATTATGTAATAAATGAAGGAATTGTTTCTTATGCTGACTCTATACCAGATGCAAAAAAAATAGATAGAGCTGGAAAAAATCCTCTTATAATAAAAGCCTCTAATGCTTTGGGTAATTTCAAATCAGATATTATAATAAAAAATGATGATGCTAAAAAAGTTCTTGGTGCAAATAAAATAACAAATATATTAAGCAAATTTAAAGTTGTTATGGTAATTGATTAATTTTTAATTAATATCAGCTTTTTAGAAAAAAATATCAAATAATTTATCAGGGGTTTGATTTCTCAAATCCCTGAATTTTTATCTTAATTTAACAATAAAACCCCAAATAATATCTAGTAAAAAATAACCTCAAGAAAAAATATTAATAAAAAATTAATTCTTATAAAAGATAGTACTAGTATAATTAAAAGATAGTACTAGTATAATATATATAAAAAAAATTAATAAAAAATTAATCTTTATTATATTGTATTTAAAGTTATTTTGTGTTACTATACAGTTATTAAGCCGTTAATTGATTGTTAATTTAAATTAAAAGAAAATGAAGGTATTATGAAAATAAATCAAAAGAAAAAAAAAGGTTATACACTTATTTTTGTATTACTATTAGCGGCTTTATTAGTATCAATGTCTTCAGTTGTTTCTTATTACACGATTAGTTCATCAAAAACAGTAAGAAGTGATTTTCAAAATTCATCTCAAGCAAAAAATATTGCCGAAGCTGGTCTTCAGGAAGCAGCTTTTTGGTTTGAAAGAAATCCTAATATAGTTCAACCATCTTCAGAAATTGAACCTGCTAAATGGCATTTAGGCTTCAATCCAATTGAAGGAAGCTCTTTAGAAAATAGAGGTGATACAGATGACCAAAGTAAAGGAATTGTAAGAGACATAGAAATAGATGCAAAAAATAATTTGTATGGACACTTTGAAGTTTTAAAATATGATAAAACAAAATCAGATGAATGGAATAACAAAAAAGCTGTTATGGATATATCAGACCAAAAAAGAATGAATTATGATACAGGTTCTAACACTAACTTAGAAGGTGGACAAGCAAGATATTGGAGAATTGTATCTGAATCTTGGTTATATAAAAGACCTGCTGATAAAAGAGCAATTGATAGTAAAGGAGTTTTTGTTGTACCTTTTGATCAATTAGAAATATTTGGTTCATATAAATTGTCTCAAAATATTTTAAAAATGAGATACAACGGACCTGATGCAGCAATTGTTATGAGTGATTGTGCAAAATTTAATAATTTTGTTGGTGGTTTAATAATAGCATCAAGCACATCATCAGATTATCCAGTTATGTGTTCTTCAGGAAGTGTTCCCGCTGGAATTTCAATTTCTACAGATATTAGATACTTTGGTGGAGGAGTTGGAGTAAGAACAGGAAACGCAACATCACCTATATCAACTTATAATGTTTTTAATATAAGCGTACAAGAAATGAAAGGTATATCTAATAATAAAAGTAATACAATTGAAGGATTAAAAAGGTCTCCTGATGGAAGATTTGGAACAAGTGAAATACTTTTTTTAGATTCAACAACTGGAAGCAATTTAGTATTTGATGAAACTCATCCATTAAAAGGTGGAGGAATTTTATATGTAAATAACGCAAATTTAAAATTATCCGCAGGTTCTGGAGCTCTTTTTAATGGAATTATATATATGAAAGGAGGAAACTTAACTATAGAAAGTCTTAATTCTATAACAGGAACAATATTAATGGAAGGAGGAACATTATCAATAGCAGGAACTTCAGAAAAAGCAGATATAGGCTTTAATAAAGGAGTAATGACAAATATTATATCTAATTTGTCAAAATATAAAGAAGATTCATTATCTTATAAAGCTTTACCAGTCAAATAAGAAAATAAATTAAAAAAAAAAGCTAATACTTAAAGAAAATAAGTATTAACCACAAATTAACTAATTAATTGTATTAAGAAAGCATTAGGAAGTAAAGTATGAAATCAAGTAAATTAAAAAAAAAGAAAGGTTTTTCCATCTTAGAACTTAGTATAAGTATAGGAATAGGTTCTTTGGTTTTAGCAGGTGTTGCTTTAACACAACAATCAAATATTAAAGCTGTCCAAAAAAGTAAGGATATTGTTTTTGCCCAAAACAAAGCTATTCAAATTATAGAAGAACTACGGGGAATTGTTAGAGGTGGTGAATCTAGCACAGATACACTTGATATTTATGATGACAAAAAAACATATCCTAGTGTTTTGACGGTAGAAAGATTGCAAAGTAGTGATCCTGAAGTTACAGCACCTAGCTATACAAGTTCAAATGTTAAAGGAAGTCATGGAAATTGGAAATTTGTAAGACATATAAGCGTTACAAAAAACTCTACAGATTCAAAATCTAGAAACATAAATGTTTCAATATATTATGGAGATAAATTTGGAAATGCTTCTGGAACACCTTTAGCAACATTATCAACAATTTTATCAACATCTGCAGCTGGAAATACTCCAACACAAGTTATGGATACTTATGGAATTGCAATTCTTAATCAACCAGGTTGGTGGGCTGAAATGGTTGGATTGAAAAAGAATTTTAAAGATGCTGTTTATGATTTAAAAGTTAAAAACCCAGGTTTAGATTATAGATTCCATTTTATTTCAAGAAGCTCTTTTGGAAGAGATCCATATTATGCACCATATATAAATGAGGCATTACAAACAAAAGATGATACAAACATAAAATTTCCGTATGCATATAATGGAAAAATATATGATACTCAAAGAAGTAAAGAAACATATTATTATAATGGACCTGAAATGCTTTTTGACGGAATGAGATTGGGAGTAGATGGAAATAAACCATTAAAAAATACATGGTACAAAGATTCTATTTCATCTCAAGGAAATGTAAATGTTTATTCGGCGGCAGATCAATTTAACTCATCAGTAAGATGGCCTGAAGAATTGGCTATAAATAAAAAATTCCAAGATTATTATATAAGTAAAAATAGAGCGAGCGATTATGAACCAACATATCGTAAACTTTTAGAAGACATGTTATCTAGTAGTGATAATTACCCAAAATATAGAAATATTATGATAAATAATCTTCATGGAGAGCTTTTTCCTGCTATTCCATTAAGAAATTATTCTGATCCTGCTAAAGATCCAACAGGGGTAGAAGTTGATAAAGATTGGGTTACAGGTAATGTTTTAGGAAACACAAATTCTATACATAAAAGAGTTGTTACACATCCTGAACAATTAAAATATAGTATAGATGATAGTTCAGCACATAAAGATCGTAAAATATATCTAAGAGTTTATCCTTATCTTGCTAGCCCAAATTCAGTTGAAACAAGTGCAGATAA
The DNA here is from genome assembly GCA_038060635.1 of Cyanobacteriota bacterium. Lineage (GTDB taxonomy): Bacteria > Cyanobacteriota > Sericytochromatia > UBA7694 > JACMQJ01 > JBBTGK01. The sequence goes on from JBBTGK010000270.1 coordinate 16,103, forward strand.
AATAAATACAATGTCTGTTTTTATTCCTACAAATGATTTAGTTGGTAGTAAAAGTACTGAAACTGAAAGTAAAAGTTATTCTAGTGATACTTCTGGTGGTGATAAATTATCAAATTTTACTATTTCACCAGGCGATATTCAACAAATAAAAGATAATTTAAAAATAAATTATATTGATAACGATTGGCAAAGAAGAGGAGGAAATTTAAAAGGATGGATAAAATTAACTAATTCAAATCTGATTTCAGGTACTGCTCTACCTAGAACATTTAATGTTGGCGATATTATATCTTATTCACCTGTTATTAGTAGTGTTGCAGGGAAAACTAGTAAATTTAAAATATTAGCTATAAATGGAGGTTTAACTTCAAAAGAACTTACCAATGGTACTAGTGAAGAGTTCAAAGTTTGTTCAACATCAGATGATTCTACTATTTTATCATCAGGAACAATATTTAATTTTGCCCCAACTTATAAAGGAAAAATAAAAGATGAGACTGACACAACTGATAAAGCTAATGTAAATGGAAGTGATTTTTCAATTTCTACAAGCACAATAAATACGGATAGTTTAAAAGGGGTTTTTGAAGGTTCTTATGAAGTGATTGTAAATCCAGCTTTTGATAGATTTGGAGAAGGGGTAAAAAAATATCAACCAGGAATACTTATAAAATTATATGGTTCAAGAACAAAACATACTCAAGCAACTTCAGGCTCAGGCTTAGGTGGTTTACCAACTGATAAAAAATTATTTGGAATGGAATATATACCATCACCTCTTGGTGCTGGTATGGGAGCAACAACTTTTCCAAAACAAGGTACATTAAATTTTACTGATAAATTAGACGGTGTCGTTGCAGCAAATAAAGATATAATGGGAAATGGAGCTTATACAGGTTTAAATGGAAGAGATCTTGATAGTTTAGGAAATAAAACAAAAAATACAGCAAGATGGATAATTAGTTTAAATGTAGGTAATTCAACAACACTTTCTTCTACTAATATTTTAAGAAATTTTCAAGGTTCTATTATTCCTATAGAAACAAGAATAGGAAATGACCTAAATACAGGTTTATCAATGAATCAAAGTCCAAATCCATATAAAGGAGAAATAAATGAATCAACATTAAAAAGTAATACAAGTGCTAATAATTATGATTATGAATATGTAAAAGTGAATAATCTTACTTCAAGTTGTGAAGCAACTAATACAGATTGTGGATTAATAGCACCGTACGCTTCTTTTAAAGAAGCAAATTTAAATAAAAACTCTTTATCGAATGTTTCAAGAACTTATGTTTGGTTAGGAAGTGCTTATTTACCAGAAACAGAAAAATATCAAATGTCTGGAGATCCTCGTCATAATCCATATATTGATGTTTTGGAAAATAATTGGATAAATTACTATTTTTCAAGAAAAAACGAGGCAATTACAACAATTAGTTATATTAATTCAGGTGCTGATTTTTATCCAAATCTTGATCCTACTAAATATCCAGAAAATGCGTTTAGTTCTTCAAAGCCAACAATAGATATAACAAGAAGTTTTAAATTATTTCGTGATGCAATAGTAAAAACAAATTCAATTTATAATTCTCTTATAGGTTTTTCTTTCTATTATTATTCTCTCGGTGGTGAAGTTGGTTCTAATGGTAACAGTGTAAATTTTTTAGCAAAAGGTTTACCATATAATGGAGTTGATGCAAAAATAGGAGAAAGCGACAGTCCATCATGGAATGAAGTACTTAATGATAAAGCTTCAACAAGAATAATAGCATCTAATGATAAAAAATGGGTTTCTTTACCTTGGTTAGGAGAATTATATCCAGATACAAAATTTGGAAGTACATCTTCTTTAGATACTGATATAAAATGGGCTAATTATGGAAATTTAGAAGCTAAAATAGAAGGAACTGTAACAGATAACTACTTTTCTCGCCAAAAATATACTGAATCATTTAAGTCAATTAGTAATGACGGAACAACTTCAAAACAATTTTCTGATCGAGTTTTTGGAAATAGGTTACAGGGAGAGGGGGCAAAAGCATTTTTTCATGGTTCTGGTGATGGAGTTAATACAAAATCATTTAGACATTACAGTACAGATGGAACATCTGGAGCATTATCTAACACAGGTAAAGATTTAGTAGCTAATTATGGATTAATAATGCCTGATTCTATTGAAGTCCCAAGACCTTTTAATTTTTCTGGTGATAATTCTAATGTTCCATTATGGAGTTTTTATAATAATGAACATAATACATTAAAAATGATGGGAAATAATGGAACTTTTATAAATACATTTACAGGAACTACAGATAAAGATTCAATGTTTTATAAAGCTAATGATAATGATAAAGCTGGAAGTGCACCTGTAATGATTGATGCTAGTGTGAATAATCCAACTGAAAGAAATAGAGGATATGTAATTATAAATGGTTTAAAAAGCCAAGGATTGGAAGCAGGAACTATTATATCAAGATATTCACTTATGTCTATGTTACATACATATCTAAGAACAGGAAATACGACAGAAAACACGAGTGATTCAGGAGTATTAAAAAATAGAAGTGTTATGACAGAAAGAACAGAGATTTTAGATAGTGTTAATGCAAAAAAATTAGCTTCGTATGATTCTTCGACAAAATACACACCAAGAGAAGCCTCTGATGTAAGTTCTGTAAAATATCCTTCAGGTGTACCATTTTATTGGAAAACAAATTGGAGAAAATGGAATAATACTAAATATAGTTCAGATTATTCAAATGCGTGGAAAGAAAAAGATATAAATGTAATTTATAATATCCTTATATCTAAAGATAATGGTGGCACTTGGACTTATTTAAATAATGATGGAAGCATTTCAAATACAAATGCAATAGCAGGAGAAGTAAATACAACAAGCTCTTATGTAATAAATACCATTACAGGAACAGATTATACTGCCTCAGAAACTTTTAATGATAATGGAACTAATGTAAATATTCCATCTTCAATAAAAAATATAAATATAGATATAAGCTCATTTGAATCTGGTCCAATAATTGTAAGGGTAGAAGGTCATAGATTTGATCAGTATTCAGGAAATAATATCGAGTTACCTAACAATTACACATATCATCAAAGAGTTTTTAATGTAAAAAAGGAAGGTTAATTATGAAAAACGTTATGAAAAAAAATGGTTATAGTGTTATAGAGCTTTTAATTGTTTCATCGATAATGGGAGTTTTAACGCCTTTTCTAATAAATATTTTAGTAACTATTATGAATACAACTAATTATAATATTGCTATTAATAATCAAAAAAAGTTTGATGCTGTTTTTGTATCAAAATTAGGAAAAGTAATAAATTCTACTGTAAAATTTATTGGAAGAGCGCCAACACAAATACCTCCAATAGTTGATATAACAGCACCAACTAATATGAGTGAATTTTATCTTAGCATAATTAAACCACCTGTATATAGCTCTGGAATAAACAATTATACTCCGTTAAATATCTCATCTCGTATTTTACCTATATTAGATTCAAATGGAACTTTTTCACCATTAAATAATGTAACTGATGTAAATATGAATGCTTTTAATGGAGAAAATGTAGGAAATACTTTGATTGTTGTAACTATAGAAGATAGTTTTACTTATCCATACAATAATATAGGGAAATATACATCTTCACTAACACCTCAATTTGAAAGAAGATTTCCTTTGTATCAAATTCATTATATTTATTTAGCAAAAGCAAATCCTAATCCTTTATTTTTTTCTAATAGAAGTGAAAAAGGAGGTAATTTAAATAAAATACCTAATTCTAATTTACTTTTATTAGAATGGAAAAGTAATTATATGATAAGTTATGAAGATCTTACTGAATTTGCAAATACTAAGCTTTCTGGAACAAGTTATGTTGATATTTTAGATTTTAAAAATAATATTCCTTCATTAAAAACAGATTTAGGACAAAATATACCAATGGATTCTGTTTGGAACTTTTCAGAAACAAATTTTGCCGCACCAAATAAACTTATAAAATTGTCTAGTCTTGCAACGACAGGAACAGCCCCAAGTTTAACAATAACGGGAACGGAATACTCAGCAATAGATAATATACCTACAAATAAAGTTTCTAATATAGCAATGTATCCTCAACCAGATTCAATAACTTACGGAATAGAGCCAAATAATTTTGATTTAGGAAATATAAATGCAAATTATAATACTAAAGAAGCTAATTTAAGAGTTCCTTTTTTTAATCAAATACCTATAGCTAATTTTAATAATGCAACAGATGGTTTTCCTAATGGATTTGAAGTAATGCTTTCAGGTACAGCTGGTTCAACAAAAGCTTTTTTTAGAATGATGAGTTTAGCTACTGGTAAAGGAGTTAGATCTCATAATCAAACACAGGTTATATTACAAGGTAAAAATTAGTAATAAATATTTTTTTGTAGCTTCAAATTATAAAGAATTAATCAACTCTATAATTATTTCTTCCTCCAAGTTAGCCCTATTTTTAAAATTCAAATCTAAAATAATTTTTATTTTGTTTTTTAAAGGGCTTTTTTTCTTATCATCAAAAAAAGATTTTAAATTATTTAACGCTTTGGTAGATGAAATATTTCTATTTAATCTTGTTAGCATATCATAAAAAATATCAAGTATTTGAGAAGTATTTTTACTCTCTAAATTATTAAAATCAATTTTTTCAAAAAAAGTTTCTAAACTAAATAAAACTATTTTTTCATAATAAGAATCTATCATAGAAATTGAATCTAAACTTTCTTTTAAATATTTAAAACCTTTAGATGTTTCTATTAAAAGTTTAGTAAAACTATCTGAAATTTTTTTATAAGTCATTCTTCCTGTTTTTATACTTTCTTGAATTATATCAAAAGCTATTTTTTTTACTTCTGAGTGTTTAGAAATTAGTAATGAAAAAATCGTATCTAAATTATTGCTAATATCTACCTGTAAAAAAGCTCCTGATGAAATCATTTTTGGTAATGCTTCAGTTTTTGAAAAATCTAATATATCAAATTGAGATAATTTTACACAATTATAGTCAAAAATATTTTGAATTATATTAGGTAGTTTCCAAGAATCAAAAATAATTATATTTTTTGAATCTTCACTCATGAATTCATAACCAGAATCTATAAAAATTAAAAATTGAGGATAAAAAATATTTTCTGTTTTAGAATGTATAGACATGAAAGAAGATAATGCTTTTTTTAGATAAATATCATTATTGTACATTGAATACTTTTCTTTTATATATTGTTCTTTATTTTCAGCATAATTTGATATATCAATTGTTTTTAAATAATTTTGTTCTTCATTCCAAAAAACTTTTTTTATAAAAATAGATTTCTCTTTATCTTGTATTTTAGAAATAGGATTAATATTATGTTCATTTTTTTTAGTTAAAAGATTACTAAAAAAATCTTTAATTCCATCAAGAATATTTTCATTAACAGGGTTTGGCAAATTATAATAATTTACACCTTCATGAATTAGAAAATTGGAAATATCTATTTTACTTAATAAAGGGAATTTTTTTATAAGATTAACAAGACCAAATCGCCCTAATAATGAAGCATTAAATAATCTAAATGCCATATTTGTTTCATCTAAAATAAAATCATTATACTTGTTATTAGATTTGGTAAAAATAATATGATCATTTGGTTTATTTTTTGAAAAATAAGTTACAAAAAAAGAAATAGCTGTTTCAATTTGAATATCATTACCAAATTTTATAAATAAGGCATTTTTCATAAAATTATCTTTTAACAATTGAGTTTTTGAAATAATTTTTTCTTGTAATTGAATATTATTTTTATTAATATTAGTTGTTCTAAATAATGCTAGAACTAAATCATCAAAAATTATATGCTCTTGAGGTATTTTTTCAAATCTTTGATAAAAATCTTTAATATCAATCCAACCTGATTTATATGTAGGTGTGGAAAGAAGTGTGAATGAATAATTATTTTCTAATATCTTTTTTACAAGTAAAAATAATCTTAAATAATGGTGATTTATTCCTGTGGAAGTTTCAGTGATTTTTTTTAAGGATTCATAAGAATAGCTATTTAATGATTTATCTTTTACCAAAAGAGAGGTAAGCATACATAAAATAATATTTCTATGCCAATAATGATTATAAAATTGTGTACTAGCTTCATTTTTATCATGTGCTTCAAATATAGAAGAAAGTAATTTTATGGCTCTATCCTTATCTTTTATTTCTTTAAATTTCAAAGCTTCATAGAAAAAAATTTCATAATCATTTTCTATTCTCCATTTTTTTGAAGTTTCTTTAATTTTTAAAATAAAATCACTTTCATTTTCAGAAAAATCTAATTTTTCTCCATAAATAAAAGGTTCTTCTAATTTTATACTTTTTATATTTTCAAAAGATTTTAGTTTTATTGCTTCTATAAGTTGATAGTAATTTTGTTTATGAATAGGTAAAACATCTTTTTCAGCTTTTAAAGTGATGCTAGTATCACTTATTTCTTGAATTTCAATATTTAAAGATAATGATTCTTTTTCTAAATTTAAAGCTTGTTCTATTTTTTCTTTTTCAATTGAATTAAGTTCTGCTGAATAATAAAAATTACTTAATTCTATTTTTTGTTCTTCATTTAGTTTTTTTGTTGTAATAAAATCTATTATATTGGCTCTTAATTTATTATCAGCTACATATATATTTTTAATTATACATTCAATTATTTTAGATTCATGGTCTTTAAAAAGTAATTTTAATAATTTAAAGCTAGTTTCAGAAACTTTTTTGGTTATATTATTAAGATTGTAAGATAAATTTTCTATTAGGATACTATAATCTAAATTAAATTTTTTAGTTTTTATTAATTCTTTTATTTCATCTAATCCTATTTGAATACTTGTAGAATTCAAAGAAGAAATCAAATTAAAATATTTTTCTTGATATTTATCTTTTTCTTCATTTTTTATTTCCAAATCATTATAAAATTTATTCCAATACCTTAAAGCTCCTATTTTTACTGTTTTAGTTAGTTTATCAAGAGTTATTTCAATTGTTTTTTCTCTAGCTATTTTTCCTAAAGTTATTAGTTCCAAAACTTCTTTTTTTCTACTCCAATAACCTTCTGAAATAATTAAAGGTGTTTCAGGAGTAAAATTTTCATATTCTAAAGCAGAAAAAATTACTTCACTAGAAAAGAGAGAGAGATTTTTTTGAGCAATATCAAGAGTAAGACATTTGCCAAAATTTCTAGCTAAATCTTCTTTAATATTAGGTCTTTCATCAATTACTTCTAATATTAATTTTGACAAACCATTATAATTTTGAACCATCCAAGGAGTATAAAGTTTATCAACTTCATCAAAAAATTTTATTAAAACCTCATCAATTCCTTTTTCTTTTCGGAACAATAAAACTTTTATAATTTTTTCAAAAAAAGGTTTTTCATTTTCATTATAATTAAATCGAGTATCATTAGATTTCATTTTAAACAAAGAAAATAATGAACGAGGTTCATAAATTCCAGCACTTAATATTAAAATATTAAAAAGTAAGTTATTATTCTTAGAAAAAAAATAAAAACCTATATTATTTTTTTCAATATATTCATCTAAATTATCAATATTTTTAACTACACCATTATATGCTGATGACATATCATTAATATTTAGTTTTTCTTTTACTGGTTTTAACAAATTACTAACAGTTACTGTTAATGAATTTTGAGAAAAAGTATTATTAGAAATATCTCTATCATATCTAAATTTACAAGCTTCTTTTAATGTAGGTATAATTTTTTTATATTTTGTATTTAATTCTTTTTTTTCTTCACTACTTAGATTTATAGAGAATTTTACAATATCTTTTGGTTTTGACAAAAAAAGCATTTTTAAAGATTTATCAAAAATAGTTTCCACAAAACTTACCTCTTAAATATGTTATTACTTAGGTTTATATTTTTTTAACAATGAAAATACTTTTCTATCTATTGGTAAAGTAATTTCTTCTTCTTTTGTTGTTTTTAGATCCACTACTCTAAAAACTTGAGCTCCATCTTTTATTACATCAAAATCAAATCTTTTATCTTTAAAAATTATTTTTGAACCCTTAGCTGGTTCAACAAAATAATAAATACTAACTATTTGAATATTAGGATTAAAAACAGATGCTTGAAAAAAATCAGTAGTATAAAAATGTTCTTTTACATCAATTTCTATATTAACTTCTTCTCGCCATTCTCTTTTTAAGGCTTCAATACTTCCTTCGCCAAATTCAACTCCACCACCAGGAAATTTAGTTAAAAATTTTTTTCCTACATATTCATCTGATATCATTACAGACTTTTTATCTTTTAACCAAATACCGTAAACTCTTACACTAAAAAATCGATATCTTCTTCTAGGTCTTTCTTGCATATTCATATAAATTCCAATTGGTTATGACTTGGAACATTTATTTTTTTTGAAACCATTTCTGCATCAAAAAATTCTGAATCCATAGTTTTTAACATATCTAAAGCTTTTATTTCATCTGTAGAATTATCAAGCCAAAGCTTTAATTGTTCTTTTTGATCAAAAATTACTGGCATTCTTGAATGTATTTCAGATAAAAAATCATTTGCAGAAGTGGTTATGATAGAAAAAGTTTTTATTATATTATCATTTCCATCTTTCCAAAAATCATATATTCCAGCCATTGCAAACAACTGATCAGTTTTTAATTTTATTCTATAAGGCTGTTTTTCTTTTCCAATTGTTTTCCATTCATAATATCCATCAGCAATTACCAAACAACGTCTTTTTTTAAAAGAAGGTTTAAAAGAAGGTTTTTCTATTATTGTTTCAGAACGAGCATTTATAAGTTTATTTGAAATAGAAGGATCTTTAGACCAAAAAGGAATAAGTCCCCACTTAAAAAAACTCATTTTATCTTTTTCAGAAGAAGTAATAATAGGAAGTTCTTGGGATGGATAAGCATTAAAAATTTCTGAGTATAAAAAATCAGAGTCTTTTATATTAAAAAACTCTTCTATCTTTTCTCTATTTTTTGTTATAGTATATCTTCCACACATAAGGAAAGAATTGTAACAGGTAATTGACAAGTTTGTAAAACTAATTATATTTTAATTATTAATAAGTAATCATATAATCCCTATCTTAGAAAATTACAAATAATTAAAAATGATTTTACAATCTTAACTAAAAATTAATTTCAATTTTAAGCAAGTTTAATCAAAAAATAAATATAATATAATCTATAATGATAGTAGTGTTTGCATAAAGGTATTTTTAAGGTAAGAATTTATGAAATATATTTCTAATAAAATAACTGGTTTTTTATTGATTTCAATGATTACTTTGTCTTGTTCTAAAGTAACAACATCATCATTGGAAACCGAAGCTATTTCAGAAACACCTTCAATAACAGTTGAAGAAGTAAATACTTTCGCAGCCGAATCTGCCACAAAAATCCTAAGCGAATCTGACAAAAATAAAAGTGGTACAGTTACACAAGAAGAAGCAAATCTTGATAAAAATGAAATGAAAGCACTAGATACAAATAGTGACGGTAAAATCGATCAAAATGAAATTGCAAAAAAAATAAAAGACGAGTTTGATAGTACCTCTAAAATATCTAAAGAATCTCCTACTAATAATTTATTATCAACTCAATATGATGGAAATATTCCTGATAAACCACCTGCGTCTACATTCAAACCAAATAAAGTACAGCTTTTTATAGATCGTGAAGAAATACTTCCTATGATGATGGGTGTTATAAAAAATGCTACAAAAAGTATTCAAATTGATGTTTTTTTATTAGGTGGAAATATAGGACTTGAAATTGCTCAAGAATTAGTTAAAAAGAAAAAAGAAGGTCTTGATATAAAAATAACATTTGATCCTAACTTAGGTTTCAGTGGAACAACAAGAAGTGAAGTAATGAGAGTTGTAGATCATCTTCAAAAAAATCAAATGGACTTTAGATTGTTTCCTTTACATCTTATCCCTAAAGTAAACGATGGTTTCTTAAAAAATAAATTTCAAATAGATCATAATAAATTAACCGTTGTTGATGAAAAAATATTCATAACAGGTGGTTTTAATCTTTTTGATATTGGTGTAGTGAATAGAGATCTTATGCTTAAAATAGAAGGTGAAACAGCAAAAGAAGCTGCTAATTTAATGACCTATGAATGGCTTTTATCTGATAAATATTCACCTGAAAAAGTTCAATCTAAATATGTTTATGTTGTAAAAGGTATTAAAGATGAGCAACCAACCGATGCAATGGTAAAAATTGTAAAAACAGCTCCTAATGAAAGTACAACAAAAGAAGAGTTGATTAAATTAATAGATTCATCTCAAAGAAGTGTTTATCTTGCTGTATTAGAATTTAGTGATATGGATGTTACAAATGCTTTAATTAGAGCTCATAGAAGAGGTGTTGAAGTTAAAGTTTTAATGGATAGAAAAAATACTAATGATAAATATGCTGGTGGAATACCAGTACCAAGTTATTATCCAAATATTATGCCAGCTATTGAATTGTTTAAAAATCAAGTTCCTGTAAGATGGTATGACCCAAGATTTCAAGGTCAAGAACTTCACATGAAAATGTGTGTAATTGATGGACAAAAACTTTTAGCAGGTTCTACAAATTTTACCAGACAAGCTTTTACAACCTTTAGAGAAACAAGTGTTGTAGTTGATGGTGGTTCTGCTCCTAATAAAATGGTAAGAACTTTTATGGAAGATTGGACTTCTCATTCTACCGCAATAAAAAAAGTGACAATGAAAGAAAAAATTTCTGCTAAAGTTATTAGTTTTCTTGATAAAAAGTATTACGCTTGGTGGTAAAATTTATTAGTTTAAATAAAGCTTAAATAAAATATAAGTTTTTTTGATATTTAAACTTGAATTTAGGTTATTTTAGTGTAACACTGTAATATGTTTTATTGAATTTTAAATTTAATTAAGGTGTAGATATATATATGGCTGAAAAGAAATCCTTAGCTGAAGGTGCAGTAATAAAGGTAATAGGTGTTGGTGGTGGCGGTGGAAATGCTATCAATAGAATGATTGGTAGCGGTTTCGATGGTGTAGAATTTATTTCTATCAACACAGATTCTCAAGCACTAATAACATCTAAAGCAGACAGAAAACTTCAGATTGGTGAAAAACTAACAAAAGGTCTTGGAGCAGGTGGAAATCCTGTGGTAGGACAAAAAGCAGCAGAAGAAAGTAGAAATGAAATTGCAGCGGCCTTAGAAGGAGCTGACATGGTTTTTATCACAGCTGGTATGGGTGGTGGAACAGGAACAGGAGCAGCAGCTATAGTTGCTGAAGTAGCCAGAGAAATTGGAGCTTTAACTGTTGGAGTAACAACAAAACCTTTCTCATTTGAAGGTGGTAAAAGATCAAAACAAGCTGAAGTAGGAATTTCTAGTATAAGAGAAAAAGTTGATTCATTAATAATGATTCCTAATGATAGACTTCTTAGCATGGTAAGTAGAGATACATCAGTTCAAGATGCTTTTAAAGTAGTTGATGATGTTTTAAGACAAGGTGTTCAAGGAATATCAGATATAATAAACATACCTGGACTTATAAACGTTGATTTTGCCGATGTTAAGGCTATTATGGCTAATTCTGGATCAGCAATTATGGGTATAGGAAGAGCATCAGGAGATAAGAGAGCTTTGGATGCAGCAAGAATGGCTATAGAAAGTCCTCTTCTTGAAAATACAATTGAAGGAGCTACTGGTTTAATAATAAATATAACTGGTGGAAAAGACTTAAGTCTTATAGAAGTTAATGAAGCTGCTAGTGTAATAAGAGAAAACCTAAATAATGATGAAGAAAATACAATATTTGGAGCAGTTATTGATGAAACATTAGAAGGTGAAGTAATTGTAACCGTTATTGCAACTGGTTTTCAATTAGGTGGTTCTTTTAAAAAAATGAATTCTGCAATGAATAAAAGAGTTAATTCAGGAAATGAACAATTAAGCAGACCTCCTGTTATGCAACAACCTGTTTTACCGCCTACTTTTGCTCAACAACAACCTCAAGTTCAAGCTTATGTTCAACAAGCTCCGCAAGTTCAACAACAACCTCAAGCTTATGTTCAACAAGTACAAAATCAACAGATTCCTGTACCTCAACAACAACCTCAGGTTATTGATACAGCGCCATCTTTACTTGATACACTTATGCAAGATCCTAATTCTTCGCCAAATATGTTTCAAGCCGTAAAGCCAAAGTTACCAGATGAGGATATAAGTATTCCTCATTTTTTAAGAGATAAAGATAAATGGAGTAAGAAGTAAAATTCTTATTGCTTTGATATTTATATGTCCTATTTTTTAATAGGGCATATTTTTTTTGTTTAAAAAACTATTTCTTAATTCTTTAAAATATTGTATATTTACGATAAGGAAAGTTGTTAATTTGGCTTCCTTTTATTTTAATACTGACAAGCATTGTAGCTTATTTTTTAAATTAATTACATTTGTCTAGTAGAAATTTTGTTATTAATTAAAATGTCAAAAAAAAATGAATATTATAGAAAAGTATCTAATTCAGAACGTTTTTATCAAGTTTGTGAAAAAATAGCACCTCCTTTTTGTATTCAAATGATGGTTGAAGGCAAAGGTAATTTATTAATTGAAGAATTATCTGAAGCGATAAAAGAAGTATCAAATGTAAATAAAGGAACAAGATTAATTTTAAAAAGAAATAAACTTAAAGAATATTGGGAAGACACTTTTATTCCTCCACCTGTAAGAGTTGTAGATGAAAATTATTTTTTACAATTTGATGAAAAAAATTCAATAATGAATAACTCTAAAAACCCTTATTTATATAATAGATTAGATATAAAAACAGGACCAACTTGTGAGGTTTTATTAATAAAAGGGGAAACAATAAGAATTTTATTTAGAGCTCTTCATGCAGTAATGGATGCTAGAGGTTTACTATTTTGGGCAGAAGAAGTTTTTAGATATTTAAATAAAGAGCCTCTTTTAGGAACAAACACAAAACTAACAGATATTGAATGTTATAAAATGTTTGAGCAAAATTCAAAAGTAAAAAAAGTTCCTTTAGGAGCTAGAAGTCCTTCTCCTTTAGGAAAAAAAGAAGGTAATGAAAATCATTATTTATGGGGTAGAAGAAGAATTTATGGTAATTATCATACACTTGTTTCTCAATTAGCATTTTTATTAACTCAAGAATCCTATAAACATTCTAATTCACCTGTTTCTTTTATGATTCCTGCCGATTTAAGAAATAAAGAAAATAATTTTCGTTCTACAGGAAATTTAAGTTCACCAATGTATATACATGTAAAAAAAGAAGATTCTTGGCTCGATATATATGCAGAAATTATAAATATAATAAAAGAAAATAGAGATAAACAAGTTGATAAAACTGAATCATTAGTTCATTTTATACCTGTAAATTTTTTATCCAATATTTTAGATAACTATTTAAAAAGAATTTATAAAAAAGATGCTTATTTATTTTCTGTTGCTACTTCTAATTTGGGTAAGATTAATATTAAAAAATTTTCAAATAATACTTTTTTATGCACAAATGCCATGTTTTTTCCTGTAGATCTACCTGGTTTTTCAATATCTGTAATATCTGTAGAAACACCTGAATTTGTAGAACTTTTTTTATCTGCACCAAGTTTTATAGCTAATAATGGAAGACTTGAAAAACTTATGGAATCTCTTGAAGAAGGCTTAAAAAAATTAAATAATGTAATTTCGATAAAATCTAATCTTGCAAAAGACGAAGAAAAAAAACAAATAGAAGTATTTAATAATACAACTTCTTTATATCCAAAAGATAAAAATATAATACATTTATTTGAAAAACAAGTTGAATTAACACCTGATAATATTGCTATTTCTATGGATAATATAAACCTTACATATAAAGAATTAAATGAAAAATCTAACTCATTTGCAAATTATCTTATTAATTTAGGGCAAAAACAAGGTGAAATAATTGCTTTATTAACAAAACATTCTATTGAGACTATTATTTCAATACTTGGAATATTAAAATCTGGAAATGCTTATTTACCAATAGATCCCGAACATCCAGCAGATAGAATAAAATTTATGTTAGAAGATGCAAATGTAAATTTTTTAATAACAAATTTAGAAAAAATAGAATTTTATCCAAATGAAAAGACTATTTATTTAAAAGATGAAATGTTTGATTCAGAAAATAAAATATTTTTAACTAAAGAAAACTTTCTTGCTTATGTTATGTACACATCAGGCTCTACAGGTAAACCAAAAGGAGTAAAAGTAACTAATTTAAATCTAGTTAATTATATACATTGGGTAAAAAAATATGGGATTTTAGAAAATGAAAAAACTATTTATCCTTTTTATACCTCATTATCATTTGATCTTACATTAACATCTATTTTTCTTCCTTTGGTTTCTGGAAATCAAATTGAAGTATATAAAAATGAATATCATAAATTTGCAATAAAAAAGATTATTGATGATAAAAAAGCAAATATAATAAAACTAACACCAACACATTTAAAAGTATTAAAAGAGTTAGAAACTGATAATATAAATATAAAAAAAATTATTACTTTGGGAGAACCACTTAGTATTGATTTGGCTAAAAGTATTTATCAAAAATTTGGAAGTAAAATAGAAATAATAAATCAATATGGGCCAACTGAAGCAACTATTGGTTGTATGGCTCATAAGTTTGATTTTGAAAAAGAGCAATCAGATACTGTTCCAATAGGTGTTCCAGGTGATAATACCTATATTTATTTATTAAATGAAAATCAAGAAGAAGTTTCTATTGGTAGTGTAGGAGAAATTTATATTTCTGGTGATTGTGTTGCAAATGGTTATTTAAATAGAGATGATTTAACACAAAAGTGTTTTTTAAAAGATCCTTTTAGAAAAAATGAAATTATGTATAAAACAGGTGATTTGGCTTTAAGATTACCTAATTTTGAAATTGAATATATTGGTAGAGTTGATGAACAGGTTAAATTAAAAGGATTTAGAATTGAAATAGGTGATATTGAATCTACAATTTTGGAATATAAAAAGATTAAAGAATGTATTGTTCTTGTAAAAGAAAAATCTAATGAAAATATAAAATATCTTGTTGCCTATTATATATCTGATGAAGAAGTAAATACTAAAGAGTTAAAAAATTTTTTAGAAACTAAACTTCCCTATTATATGATTCCATCAAATTATGTTTCTATAAAAGAAATACCATTAACTGTAAATGGAAAAATAAATAAAAAAGCTTTATTAAATATAGAAGAAACTAAAAATTATATAGAGCATTCTAATTTTGAAGATAAAATAACTAAAAGTGTTTTTGAATCTGTATATCAAGTTATTCCTCAAATTGATAGTAAAATAGATGAAAATATGAACCTTTTTGAACTTGGCATTGATTCATTAACAATGACTAATTTATTTTCAAAACTAACAAAAGATTTAATACCTGTAGAAAAAGGCAATTATCTTATGCAAAATCTTGAAAATATTTTAATTAATCCAACAATAAAAAATTTAGTTGATATTATAAAAAAGGTATAAAAATGGAAGTAATTTTTAGAAAAGCTACATTAGAAGATATTGATTATATATTACCTTTAATGTATTCAGCAGCAGAAGATTTATTTGAATTTTCTTATAGTGTTTCTGGTAAATCTGTAAAAGATTTTTTAAGATATGTTCTTTCAAAAGGAAAAGGTTATTATGGTTATCAAAATCAAACTGTAGGAATTTATAATAATGAAATAGTTTTTTCGGTAACAACATATAAAGGGAAAGATATAATAAAAGAAACATTGGATACATTGAGTTTAGTTTTAAGTTTTTATGATTTAAAAGGTATTATTATTGTTTTTTGGAGATCTATTATTTTATCAAAAATTTTTGTATCACCTAAAAAAGATAGCTTATATATAGGTAATTTAGGAACTAAAGTTGATTTTAGAAGTAAAGGAATTGCTACACAGGCTTTTGATGTAATACATAAATATGCAAAAGAAAATGGTATAAAACGTTGTGAATTAGATGTTTCTTTAAAAAATCCTAAAGCAGAAAAATTATATACAAGGCTTGGTTATACTATAGTAAAAGAGTATCAATATAAAGGTAGGAACAATATAGTAGGAACAAAAAGAATGGAAAAAATAATTTAGTAAAATTAATTTTTTTGAATATTAAACCAATTGTGGTTAACTGTTTTAGTAAAATCTATTTCATTTCCATCTTCATCAGTAAGAAAAATATTATTTTCCAAAGCATTCCTTATTATATCAGAAGATAAACCCGATATTTTTTCAATTTGAGTTATATGTTCATCTACTCTATTTTGATAACAATATGATAAAGCATTTCCTTCTTGTTTTTCTGAATTATCTAACGCTTTTAAAAGTTTTTCTAATACTTTTTCTTTATCTTTATCAGATTCTTCTAAAGAAGTCATCCCTAAACTAAAATAGATAGAAAGATCAGGAAATGAGTCATATTTTAAACTAGATAATTTCACTCTTAGTTTATCTGCAAAAATCAATGCTCCATTAAAAGCAGTTGATGATAATAGAATTAAAAAAGTATCTTCTGAATATTTGCCAATTAAATCAACATCTTTTCTAATAAATTCAGAAATAAAATTTGCAGTATCATGAATCATTTTATTAACTAGTTGTTGTCCATAATTTTCTCTTATATAGTCTAAATTATTTACTTTTACCAAAACAATAGATTCTGCTTTTTTATAACGAATAGATTCCTTCATTTGCTCTTTAAATCTTTTTTCTATGTAACTTTTAACATAAACACCTGAAAGAGGTTCGATTAAATTTTTTAAAACCATTTCTTCAGCAGTTTTACCACTAGATTCGATATAAGAATCAGAATAATAGACAAGCCTAGAAAGATAACTAGTTATTAAAGTAAAAGAGAATTTTTCATGTTCAGAATAATAACCTTCTTTTCTGCGTCCAAGAGTAACAAAACCTAAAAAATTATTGTTATAACATAAAGGCATGAGAAGACTAACATTTATTTTATTTAAATTTAGGTGAATTAAAGAATGATATAGTGATAATTGAGAAGTATCTAAAGCAAAATTAGTAGCGATAAGTTTTCTTTCATCTTCCTGATCAATCTGAATTTCAAAAACTTCGTCTTCATTAACAGAACTAACTGAAGAAACTTTATTATCAAGAATTAGATAAAAATTCCCATTTTCAGCATAAAAAAAATCTACCATCATTTCTATAACTTTAGAAAGACTACTTAATACTTCTTTTTCATTAAAAGCCTCTTCACATAAGCCTTTTAACTTAGTAAAAAATATTTCACTCCTTTCTGTATTATGGGCAAAGTTTCCAAACATTTTTATTTACCAACATTTAATTCTTTCGCTAGTTTTCTTAATTCAATTCTATCTAAATCCGAATCTATCTTTAACTTTTCTTTTAGTTCAAAATCTAATTTACTTGCTTTATATTCAAAAAGTTTATAGCGTTTTAGTTTAGCTTATTCTA
>JBBTGK010000271.1:0-14009 GCA_038060635.1 Cyanobacteriota bacterium
TAGTAAAAGTAGTCATTACACAATAATCTATGTCATATTTTTTTAAGTTGTTTATTTTCTCTTCAGATGTATTTATTAATAAAGGAACAAGCTTGCTGCCTGTTACAATTGCTGGATGATCTAAAAAAGAAAAAACTAACAGTTTTTGTTTATTTTCTTTTGCAATTTCAATTGCTTTATTTATAATTCTAAGGTGTCCTTTATGAACTCCATCAAAAGTTCCTATTGCAATAGTAGTATCTTCTTCTATTTCTGGTATATCAAAAAAAATTTTCATAAAAATATATTGTAAAAATAATAACTAACTAATAATTCTATCAAGGATCCTTGTATTATAAAACAATAAAAATCACCAAATATTAATAAAAACTTAAATTATTATTCTAAAAAAATAGTAGAATACAATAAAGTCTTCTTATATTTTTTAAGGAATTTTATATTGAAAGGAAAATTATTATCTATAATACTTATTGGATTTCTTTTTATTTGGTATTATGGTGTTTTAAAAGCAAGAATTGATAATGATCCGTCAAGAAAACCAATTAAAAAAACAGTTAATATAAATAATAAAGATAGAAATCTTTTTATTTCAACATCTTCTAATAAATTAAAAGATAGAAATGCTCCTCTAATTATTTTTCTTCATGGAATGGATGGAGCTTGGCCAAATAAAAAAAATACTAAACCTCAATATGAATATATAAATCAACTTGCTTTTAAAAAAGATTTTATTGCTGTTTTTCCTCAAGGGTCTATTGGAAAATGTGGAGATAGTTCTGAAAAATATTATTTTTATTATTGCTGGGATAAAACAGGAAAAACAGATTTTGATTTTATAAAAAAACTTAGGACAACTTTAATAACTCAATATGGTGTTTCTTCAGAAAAAACATATCTTATTGGCTTTTCAGATGGAGCTTATTTTGTTTCTAAATATCTTAATAGTAATAATTATAAAGATTTTTCTGGTTATGGTATAAATTCTGCTGGAGTTGAAATAGAAAAATTTGATAGTAATACTAAATTATCACTAACTGTTGGTAAAAAAGATACTTTTGAATTTGATGGTAGTAAAAAAACAAAAGAGAATTTATTAAAAATGGGTTATACAGATAATAATTTTCAATACCTTGAACATGATGGTGGTCATAATATAAGTCGAATAGCTTTAGAAAAACAAATTGATTTTTTATTAAAAAAATAAAATATGAGTAATAAACGTTATACAAGAAAATATGGAAGTAAAATAGGAACAGTTGCTGGTTCCTTATTACCCATCTCTGAAGCAAAAGAAGAAACAAAAATAGAGTCTATAGAATATTCTAAAGATTTTTTTAGACACAAAAAGAATATTTCTATACAAGAAATGTTTCATAGGGAAAAAAAAGATACTATTCTTTGGTTAAATACTGATGGTTCTAATAATGTAAACATAATATCTGATATTGGTGAAAAGTATAATATTCATGAATTGATATTAGAAGATGCTTTAGATATAGAGATAAGACCTAAGATTGAATTTTTCGAAGATCATATTTTTATATCATTAAAAATGATTTCCTTTAAACCTGATATTAATGAACTAGAAACTGAAAATGTATGTCTTATTTTTGGTAATAATTATATAATCTCAATTCAAGAAGGGAAAGAAGGTGATGTTTTTGATCCTATAAGATTTAGGTTATCTGATTCCAATAGTTCAGTAAGAAGAAAAAGCTCGGATTTTTTAGCTTATGATATTATAGATATTATAATTGATAATTATTTTATTACCTTAGAAAAAATAAGTGAAAAACTAGAAGATTTAGATGAAAATTTAATTGATAATCCAACACCAGAAGTTTTAAGAAAATTGTATCATTTAAAAAGAGAAGTTCTTTTTTTAAGAAAAGCTGTTTGGCCACTTAGAGAAATTATAGCTAAATTAGATAGAATTGATAGTAAATTAATACAAGAATCAACAAAACCTTATATAAGAGATTTATATGACCATATAATACAAATAATAGACACTGAAGAAACTTTTAGAGATATAATTTCAGGAATGATGGATTTATATCTTTCTAGTGTAAGTAATAAAATGAATGAGATAATGAAAATGCTTTCTATAATTAGTACTATATTTATACCGCTAACTTTTATTGCAGGTGTTTATGGTATGAATTTTGAAAATATGCCAGAATTAAAAATGGAATATGGTTATCATGCAATATTATTAATCATGGCTTTAATAGTTTTAATTATGTTGTTTTATTTTAGAAGTAAAAAATGGATTAAATAATTAAAATTTTATGGAAATAAAAGAAGAATCTATCTTTATTGAAGTTTCTAAAGATGAAAAATTACATTTAAAAAGAATTTATTCTGATTCTAATGGAAAAGTAGCTTTTTTGTTACACGGTGCTATAGAAAATGGAAAAATATTTTATAGTGATTCTGGAAAAGGATTAGCG
This sequence comes from Cyanobacteriota bacterium, assembly GCA_038060635.1. Classification (GTDB taxonomy): domain Bacteria; phylum Cyanobacteriota; class Sericytochromatia; order UBA7694; family JACMQJ01; genus JBBTGK01. The sequence goes on from JBBTGK010000271.1 coordinate 2,454, forward strand.
TTTTTTTTGGCTAAAAATGGATTTGATGTATATATCCCAGATTTAAGTGGAAGAGGAAAAAGCATTCCAAAATCATCTAAAGAATCTACTTTTGGACAAAATGATTATATTATACGAGATATACCATCTTTTTTAGATAAAATAATAGAAATAAGAGGACAGTCTCCTCATGTTTGGATTTCTCATTCTTGGGGTGGAGTTTTACTCTCATCATATTTTGTTAGATTTTCTAAATACAGAGAATTAGTTAAATGTATGTTGTTTTTTGCAACAAAAAGAAAAGTTAGTGTAATTAATTTTCAACGATTTATTTATATAGATTTAGTTTGGAAAACTTTATGTCCTTTATTAATAAAAAAATATGGTTTTTTACCTGCAAAAGAATTTAAAATAGGTGCTGATAATGAAAGTAAAGATTCTTATTATGAAAGTGTTTTTTGGGTAAAACAAAATAAATGGATTGATATGAAAGATAATTTTGATTATGGAGAAGAAGCAAAAAAAATAAAATTTCCTCCTGTTATTTCAATTACAGGAATAAAAGATAAATCACTAGGTCATTATAGTGATGTTTTTGATTTTTTATTAGAAATTATTCCTGATTATCCTGATTATAAAACAGAATCTTCATTCATTGTTTTAAGTAAAAAAAATGGTTATTTACAAGATTATGATCATATAAATATACTTACACATAAAGATTGTATTAAAGATCATTTTCCTAAAATGATTGAAAAAATAAATAAATTTTTCTGATTGTAACAGATTTATTTATTAAACTTTTAAAGGCTATAAAAATGTAATATAATTCTTTGTATTGGTATTGAAAAAAACAAACTTTATCTTTTAAAAGTTGTTTTTTAAGGTGAAATTATTATGAATATAGGTATTTATTTGTTTTTGCTGTCATTTTGCATGGGTGCAAGTGCTTGGTTTTTTCTTGCATGGGCTGTTAGTGATGGGCAATTTAAAGATAATGATGAATTAAGAAATATGGTCTTAGAAGCTGAAGAAAAATATATATAATTAATTCGTATTCACTTTTAAAATAAAAAGAAAGAAAAAAAATGTCAAAGAAAAAAGTTGTGTGTGTTGGTGGTGGAACAGGTCAAGCATCTATTTTATCTAGTTTAAAAAAATTTGATGATCTTGATCTTGTTTCTATTGTTGGTGTTACTGATAATGGTGGTTATAGTGGTGTTATCAGAGAAGCAATGGGAATCCCTCAACCTGGCGATAGTAGAAATTGTATAGGTGCATTGAGTGATCCAGAACTTTTACAGTCAAAAATAATAAATTATCGTTTTAGTGAAGGTTCTTTAGCAGGAATAAGTTTAGGTAATTTAATAATAGCTGCTTTAACAAGAATTACAGGTGATTTTTCAGAAGGAATTAAAGAAACTGCTAAACTAGCTGGTGTAAGCGGGAAAGTTCTACCTGTTAGTAATGATAGTACCCAAATTTGTGCAGAGCTTGAAGATGGAACTCAAATTATTGGCGAATGGGAAATAATAAAACGTAAAAATAGAAAAAAAGTAAAAAGTATGTATCTTGAAGATAGAGCTTTTGCTACAGAAGAAGTTAAAAATGAATTAAAAACAGCTGATTTAATAATAATATGTCCTGGTTCTTTATGTACCGCAATAATATCAGCAATTTTAGCAGAAGGTATTTCAGAGGCAATTGGTGAATCTGAGGCAAAACTTATTTATATTTGTAATATTATGACTCAAACAGGTCAAACCGAAGATTTTACAGTTAGTGATCATGTTAATTTTATACAAAATTATATTCAAAGAAGTATAGATTTTGTTTTTGTTAATAATAATCACCCATCAGAAGAGTTATTAGAAGAATATAAAAGAGATAATTCATTCCCTGTTGTACTTGATTCTCATATATCAAGAACAAAAACAGAAGTAATTCTTACTGATTTGTTGCTAGATTTAGATATGGATAAATTAAAGCAAAATGAACGTGTTCAGGGTGAAAATATGCATATTGGGACTCACCTAATAAGACATGATCCAGAAAAAATGGCAGCTATTCTTAATAGATTTTTTAATTAATAAATAATTTATTAATAGCTTTTCTATAAATATTTTTTGATATTTGATATTCTTTTTCACCTTGTTTTGAAAAATTTTCCATCATAATACCAGAATTAATTTCCATAATAAGAAAATCATTTTCTGTTTCTACTATATCAACAGAAGCAAAGTTTATTTTTATACTTTGAGATGCTTTTAAAGCTAGTATATTTAGTTTTTCTAATAGTTCTTTATTGTCTACAATAGATGCTTTAGCTCCCTTAGCTAAATTATGTTTCCATGTTATTTCAAATTTTTCATTTTCAGGAACAATATATGTTAGTTTATTTTTAATAAAATCTAATTCTATTAAACTTATTTTTTTTATTTTTTCTTGAATAAGTTCAAGTACCGTTTTTTTTCCATCACCTAAAACATAATCTTTTTCTTTTTTATATACTAATAGAACTTCATCATAAAAAACTATAACTCTATATTCGTTTTTAATTTCATAAAAAGGAGAAAGAGAAACATTTATATTTTTGTTAAAAAGGTTATTTATAATAATTTCTATTTGTTTTTGATTATCTATTTTAAAAACCTCATTTCCGCCACTACCAGTATTAGATTTGCAAACTATTTTATAATTATATTTTTCACAATATTCTATTATTTCTTTCCAATTACCTTCTGAAGAGATATATTCTTGTATTTGAGGATTTAAGAATAATTTATGCTCTATTGATGGAATATTTTTTGAATTTAATACTTCATAGCAAGCAACTTTATCTTTTGATATTAATTGAGATGAAGAAGAATTTAATTCCCAATCATAACCAAATATATAACTTATTTTTTCTTTTTTTTGTAACTCTATTATCCAGTTTGAAGAAAGAAAATTAACATTAAAATCTAATTCTTCAGATAATTCTTTTATTATTTTGCTGATTTGTCTATTCATTATTTTAATATTTAGCCACAGATTTCACAGATTTCACAGATATTATTTTGGTTCTATTAAAAAATAAGCACATTAAGTAGATAAGCATTGCAATACGTCTTTACAATGTTTACAGATTATTTTATATTTAAAAGTTTCTTTTTCTATAAAAATTTAATTCACCCTATTATTTTTATAATAAGATATTCTATCATAAATACCTAAATTTAATATGTTTTAACAATACGAAAACCTTGATTAAAATAGCTATTAACAGGTGGATAACTAGCTCTATTGCTAGAACGTTGAGAATCTATGTCATTGTACCATGAGCCGCCTCTACAAACTTTATGAGTAGATTCTTTTAAATTAACAGGATTTTTAGTATTAGTTGTAGTATAAGTATATTCCCAAAAATCTGTACACCATTCCCATACATTTCCACTCATATCATAAATACCCAATTCATTTGGATTTTTTAAACCAACTTCATGTGTTCTATTTTCAGAATTACTATTATAAAATGCAACTGAGTCTACATCATTACTTCCACTATATTTGTATCTCTGTGAATTATTTCCACCTTGAGCTGAAAACTCCCATTCTGCTTCAGTTGGTAGTCTATATCCTTTTACTTTTGTTATATCTTTAGTTTTCTTTCCTTTAGAATCTAACAAATTACCTTTTTCATCATAAGATATAGGTAAATTTACTTTTTTACTTAATTCATTGCAAAATTTTATTGCATCATACCAAGTTATTTGTTCTACTGGTAAATTATAGCCTTTAAAATTACTTGGATCTGTTTTCATTATATTTTTCCAAACTTCTTGTGTTACTTGAAATTTGTTTATATAAAAATCGTAATTTAATTCTACGGTATGTACAGGTTTACTATAAGGCCATTCATTGCTTCCCATTATAAAAGAACCTTTTTTTACTAAAACAAAATCTAATCCTTTAATTTTTTCACTTTCAATAAAATAATCATTTCCAAAATCTAAAAGGTATTGTTTAATTTCTAAATTCTCATTTTTTGAAGCTAATTTTACATATATAGTATTATTAGTATTTTTTTGATATAAGTTTTTTGCAATCTCTTTATCTATTTTTAAAGCCTTTTCACAGCTATTAATAATATTTTGTAGCCATTCTTCCCATTCAACATTAAAAAGATATTTTTCTTCTTCTATCAAATATTCGGTTAGTTTTATTTTTCCTGCTTGAAATATTCCAGATTCATTTATTTTTTTATCATATTCTTTGATGCTCTCAAATTGATTTCTTCTTATATTTTCTATATCTATATTTATTTCACTTGTATATAATTCTTTCTTAAATAATTTAGGAATAATATTAGTATTTATATCATTTTTTATTATTATTTCTTCTAAATTATTTTTTTTATATGATAATATATTATTTTTTAAAACTTCTATTTCTTGATTTTGATTTTTTATTAACAGTTCAAAATATTTTATTTTTTCATATTTTTTTATTGAAATATCTAATCTTAATTTTTCTTTTAGTATTAATGATTCTGTTTTTTCTGATAAAAAATAATCAAATTCCCATCCACATTCTTCTATATCGCAAAAACTTATTTCTTTCTCATATTCTTTTTTACAAACAGGGCATATTATCATTTTATTATTTCCAATCTAGTTTTAAATAATTTCTAATCAAAAAAAAAGAACCCTATAAAAGAGTTCTTTTTCTAAAATTCTATTTAGATTGCAAAAAACTTAGGATATTTTGCTTTTAATTCAGTAAGTTTTGCTTCTCTTTGATCAGCAGGAACTTGACTTAATGCCATTATATCATCAGCTAAACCAGGATTTGTTTTTTCTAATTTAAGCCATCTGTAAACAGCAATTTTATTTTTTAAACCTTTATAATCATTAGGATATTTTGCTTTTATTTCTTTAAGTTTTGCAGATCTTTCTTTTCCTGTTAGTTTAGAAGCAGCAATTAACTCTTTAGCAAAAGCTTGATTTTTTTCTTCAAATTTTTGATATTTTTCAAGTTTCTTTGCAGCACTTTTTTGTTTCCAAGCTTTAATTTTATCTTTTATGTAGTTTATAGGCTTCATTAATTTTTCTTTTATAGTAGTCCAAAGGCTTTTTGTAGCAAAAGCAGGATCTTCATTTTCTAATAAAAATGGATAATTTTCTGTTTGTACCATATTAACTACTTCATCAGATGTTAAGTTTGCAGCATCTATTGTTTTATCAGCAGCAATTTTTATAGACATTTCGTTTTTTTCTATAGCTTCTACTTTAGTAACATTTATTGGTCCTTCATCAGAAATTTGAGCAATTGGATACTCTTGTCTTAATTGTAGTTGTAATTGAGGAGCCAAATTTAAATCTGTTGATGATACAAAAGATTGAGCTTGAACTGTTTGAGGTTGCTCTGGTTGAACTTCACTAAGTCTATTTGAACAACTTGCTAAAGATAAAACCAAGCTAAGGCTTATCCCTGTATTAATAACTTTTTTTAACATTCATTTATCCTATAAATTTACAAGAAAGATATACTAATATTATAAGCTTTTATTAAAAAATTCAATTTATATTTAGGATAAGATAGTGTTAAATTTTAGTTAAATGTGTTTTTAAGTCTAAAAAAGCATTAGATATATTTTCTTTTCCAAAAACAGCAGACCCAGCGACTAGTATATTTGCACCAGATGAAAGAACTAATGGTGCTGTATTCATATCAATTCCACCATCAACTTCTATTGATATATGATGATAGTTTTTTTCATTTAAATAATTGTGAAGCTTTTGAATTTTCCCTAACATAGAATGAATGAATTTTTGTCCACCAAAACCAGGATTAACAGTCATAATTAAAATAAGGTCTAATTTATCTGCAATATAATCAATTAAATCTAAATTTATTGGTGTTGCTGGGTTGAAGGATATACCAGATTTACAACCAATATTTTTTATTAAACTAAGTGTTCTATCTAAATGATTACAAGTTTCAACATGAACAGTTATAAGATCAGAACCTGCTTTTGCAAAATCTTCTATATAAAGATCTGGATTTTCTATCATCAAATGAGTATCAAAAACCATTTTTGAATGAGGTCTAATTGATTTTATTAAAGGAGGTCCAAAAGTAATATTAGGAACAAAATGACCATCCATTATATCAAGATGCAACCATTCTGATCCAGCATCTTCAATTATTTTAAGTTGATTTCTTAAATCAGAAAAATCTGCTGATAATAGAGATGGTGCAATCTGTCTATTTTTCATCTTGAAAATCCTTTAAAGCTAATTTTGCTGATTTTTGTTCAGCTTCTTTTTTAGAATATCCTGTTGCATAATATTCTTTATCTAAAATTTTTAAAAAACATTGGAAAATAGATTTATTAGCTGGTCCTTCAAGATAAATAGTGTTGTATTCTGGTAAAATCTTAAATTTAGCCTGAGTTATTTTTTGCAAAGTATCTTTAGAGTTAACTTCTATTGCTTTTCCATCAATACCTAATTGTATTTCTTCTTCTAAAAGGTTTATTACCATTTGATAAGAAGTTATATATCCTGTACATAAAAAAACAGTACCAAACACAGCTTCTAAACAATTTGCTAAAATAGATTCTTTATTTCTTCCACCAGAAGTTATTTCTTTTTTACCTAAAATCATATAGTTAGAAAGTTGAATTTTTCTGGCAATATTTGCTAAAGTTTTATCACTAACAACATAAGCTCTAGTTTGACTCATAAGTCCTTCATCTGCCAAAGGATAATTTTGGTACAACCATTGACTTACAGAAAGTTTTAAAACAGCATCACCCAAATATTCTAAACGCTCATTATCTTGTATTTTTTCTGCGACATCTGTTTTTATCGATTTATGAGTTAAAGCATTAGCCAAAAGCTCTCTATCAATCATTTCTGGATTTGGCAGCTTTAAAATTTCTAAAAGTAAATCGAATTCAGGTCTTTTATTATTTTTCATCATCATCATCATTAGTATTAAAACGTTATTCCTTTAAGTTTAGCGAGCCACTTATTAAATTTCATGTACATTTCATGAGATGAATCAATTATAGGGTCTTCAATACTTGTTTTTTCAGAATATTCATTAATATAATCCATAAATTCTTTCCAAAAAGGTCTGGTATTTTCTTTATAACTAAAAAAGAATTCTGAGCCTTTTCCATCAAGTTTTAAAAACTCTTCTAGTTTACCACCAACAAGTTGACCACCTAATGTTGCTCCTTCTATAACATACATACATCCTAATAATTGAGCTTGATTATTCATTTCTGGTAGATCTGTACAACATTCAATTTTATCTATTTCTTCTTGAGTTATTCCTAAGTTTTTCATATCATTAATAAGCAGATTTAATTTTATTCTTTTTAACATGTCAAGAGTAAAATCTTTATCATTTCCAACATTCATTTTTTCTTCAACAGGTTTGTAAAAACCATAAAATACTTTTAAAGCATTTTTATATTCTTCAATGGAAATAGTTCCGTTAAATATTTTAAAAGCCCAACCTGTGAATTCATCATGATATTGAAGTGTTTTCTCTCTTATTTTTTGAATGATCATTAAAAACTCTAAACCTTTTGTTATTAAAATTGAATTAAATAAAACATATACTGTATTAATAATATAATAAAAATATATAAGAACAAACTTGATTTTATAAAAGTTAAAGCAATAATTAATTTTAATTTTTATATGTGTGTTTAAAAAGTCTATTTTACAAAAATAGTATGCTTAAAATACAATGTTTTCGTATAGATGTTTTACAAAACTATTTCTTTTTTAAACTCAGTTTTAATTTTTTACAAATAAATTGATTCAAAACATACTTTTCCTAATAAAAACGTTTAGAATTTAGATTATGAAAATTATTATATGGTTATATTCATGCTAAAACTAGAAACTCTTTTTAAAGAATCAGAATCAATAAAAAAATCTTTATATGAAATAGTTTATGGTCAAGAAGAAAGCATTAAAAGTTTTGTTGATTTACTACTTGCAGAAAGTTTAAAACCAAAAACTAAAGAGCAAAGAGTTTTTTTCACTTTTATAGGTCCAGAACATTCAGGTAAATCTTTTTTAGCTAGAAATTTTACTAAATTTTCAAAAGAACATAATTCGTTTAAATATTTTGATTTAGATCAATATGCTTCTCCAGAAGCAATAACATATCTTTTAACTCAACCAGTAGATAAAAACTCTGAAGAAACTGTTTTAGGTAAAATGTTAAAAGAAAATCCTAAAACCATAATATATTTTGATAATTTAGATAAAATAGATTCAGAATTACAAGATTTTTTAATATCTTCTATTTTTGAAATGCCTGAATTTTCAGATAGCTTAATAATATTAGGTATTTCTTTGGCAAAAAGTTTTTATCTTAATACAGAAATTTATAACAATTATATTAAAGATAAAAATAGATATGATTCGTATATTGTAAAATCTTTAGAGTCTGAAAAAATATTAGTAGAAGGTGTATTTCAAAATATTTTTTCTAATCGTGTTATCTCAATAATTACGCAAAGTAATATTGTTTTATTTAAAAAAACTACTTTGGAGGCAATTGCAAAAATAGGTTTAAATTCTTTAGAAAAAGCTATTGTAGATTTTACAAAAAATACTAAAATTACAATTACTTTAAAAGATGCTGATATTTTGACTCAAGTTATCACTTTATTTTTTTTACCAAATTTAGACACCAAAATAATTAAAGATAAATTACCAAAACTACTTTTTAATAAATTATTAGAAAAATTAAAAAACTCTCCAAAACATCCCAATAATATTACTTTTTTGATTGAAGATACTTTAAAAGAAAAACTTCTACCTTTTTTAAATGAGGAAAAATTAAAAACTATTATAAGAAAAAATCTATATCTAAAATTAGAATGGGATTATCAAGTAAATAAAAAAGAAGGTTTTTTTATTATAAAAAATGCTGAATTTTTTAAAGTAGAGAACTATACAAGTATAAATTTATCAAAAATACCAACTTTAGAATATTCTGAAAAATCATTTGATGATATTTTAGGTCAAGTAAAAGTAAAAAAACAAATGAAAGAAATAATTAATTTGTTGAATAAACCAGAAAAAATTAAATTATTTAATATTGATATGCCTAAAGGTATTCTTTTATATGGCCCAGAAGGTATTGGTAAACGATTTTTAGCAGAAGCTTTTTCTAAAGAAATGGATTCTCATTTTATTTATTTATCAGGTTCAGATCTTTTTAATCAAATGTATATACATACTGCTTATGAAAAAGCACGAGAATTTTCACCTTGTATAATAATTCTTGATGGATTAGATACAAAAGGGATTATTGATGGTGTTATAACAAACGTTCCTTCAGATTGGATACTTAATGAATTTAATCATAATAAAAAGCATCCTGTTATTACAATTGCAACTGCTTCTAATAGAGAAGAAATTGACCCTAAGTTTTTTGAAAATGGAAAAATAGAATTAATTGTAGAGGTTCAAGAACTTGATAAAGAAGCAAGAAAAGCATATTTAAGCAAAATTTTAATAAAACCAAATGATGGAAAAATAGATATCGAAAGAGTCGCTCATTATGTAAGTGGAATGAGTTTACTTGATTTGGAAAAATTGGATAAAAATGTAGCTTTGGCAGCAATAAGAAATGAACAAGATTTTATAACCGAAGAACTTCTTATTGAGCAAATAAATGTATTAAAATATGGCAATAAGTTAGAAACAAACAAAATTAAAAACTTTGAACAGGATATGGAAAGAACTGCCTACCATGAAGCAGGACATGCAATTTTATCAATGATTTTACAAGCTGATGTATCAATAGAGCAAGTTACTATTTCCCCAAGAAGTGATTCATTAGGTTTTGTTTCTTATAATCTTGATAATGATATTCTTAATATGAGTAAAAAAGAGCTTATTAATAGTATTTATGTAGCAATGGCTGGTAGAGTTAGTACAATAAAACAATTTGGTGAAAAAGGAATGGAAAGTGGTGCAATAAATGATTTAGAACAAGCTACCGCTAAAGCCTATTTTGCTATTTCTCAATTAGGAATGGATGAGGAGCTTGGTTTTATAAGTTTAGGTGCTATAAAAGAATTAGAACCTAATATTTTAAGAGAAAAAGTTGGAGAACGTTTAATTTTTTGGTTAAAAGAGGCAGAGATAGAAACAAATAAATTAGTTGAAATTAATTGGAACAAAATTGAAAAAGTAGCTAAATTACTTATTAAGCAAGAAGTAGTGGAAAATAAAGAATTAATTGATATAATGTTAGAAAATATCTAATAAAATTAAACTTTTATTCTATTATATTTCTCTATATCTTGAATATCTTTTTTATACACTATATGTTTAACATAAGTTTGATATTGTATCCCTATTATTTTAGAGGCTCTTTTTATAAAATTAATTTGTTATCTTAATTTGCCTTTTAATTTCTTCAATTTCTTTATCTGCTTGTTCTATCATTGCAGTAAAAATTTTATCTTCTTCTTCTGTTAATTCAACATCACCTAAATCAATTATTTCACTTGCATCAAAAACTTCTTTTTTTTTCATAAAAATCTCCTAAATAATAAAGCAAATAAAAAGTCATTTTTTCTTATATAATTAAATTTTAACTAAAATTGTGGCAATTTACAATTACTTTTGCCCTATAATAAATAATTTTATATTGTTATTAACACAAAAAAAGATTCTTATATTCAGTTTTAATTTTATTTTTACTATTTTTTTTTCAAGATATGCTATTAATTCATTTTTATCATAATAAAAAAAGTTAATTTTAATAATAGGTTTTAAATAAAAAGATTTAAGATTTGCTTTCTCTTGTTTTATTAGTTCTTTTAAGAAAAAATTATTTTTGACTAGATTCTGTTTTTCTAAAAAAATTAAAAAATAATAAGCATCTTCAAGGTGTTTTTTTATTCCTTTTGGTGAAAAATCTAATGCAAAATTATAAAACAATTCATTTATTTCGTCTTTAATACATTTAGTAATATCATAAATAATATTTTTTACTTCTTCTCTTCTTTTAAAAATCAAAGTATTTGAAAAATAATCTATTTCATTTTTTAACTTTAAAATTTCTTCAATTTCTTTATCATTTAAATTATATTTATTTGCTATTTTATTAGGAAAATTAAAAAAATCATCTCTTAATGTTTTATTTGTATATATTTCAGCTAATAGATGCTGTATTTCTTTTAGGGACATAATTAATTATTGTATTAGCTTTTTCTATCTCATATAATATTTTATCAAAATTAGGAAAATTTTCATCCCATTCCAATAAAGCTCCTTTTATTTTAGTTTTTTGAGCTATTTTTTCCATAATTGCCCAAACTTCTTTTGGAGTAGAATGTGAATGGCTATCTATTAAAACACCTGAACTTTTGTGTCCACCAATAAAATGAAGTTGAACTATTTTTTCAAGAGGTATTTTATTTATAAAATCATCTATCGAATAATTATGATTAACTGAATTTATATATAGATTTGTTATATCAAAAAGCATATCACAATTTGTTTTTTCTAAAATTTCAACTAAAAAATCTTCTTCTTTCATATC
>JBBTGK010000272.1:0-7725 GCA_038060635.1 Cyanobacteriota bacterium
CAGCAATAATAACAAAAGATTTTTATAGCCCTTATGGTGATGCAAAATATAGTGCAATTACTTACAACGACCCAAATGTAAGCACAAATAGTAGTTGTAATTAAGAGAGGAGAAAAAAATGATAAAAAAAATATTTACCCTATTTCTAGTTTTTAATTTAATTTTAGTTAGTTCTTGTGTACCTACCAATAAAAGTACAATTAATAACAACAACAATAATAATAATAATACTTTTAAAACAAAAGCAGATGTTCCTGCTGTGCTGATTCCTACAAAAATGGATGAGAGTTTTTTGCCAAAAATATTAAAAAAGAGTGCAAATATACCAATTCAAAGATCAATAAATACAACATATCCACATAATCAAAAATTAGAATTTCAAGGTCTTTCTTATAAACCAATGAAAAGGAAACAATATTTTCATAAAGCCTTAACTACCAAAGAAATAAAAGAAAAGAGAAAAGAAGCATTAAATGTTTTTAAAAAATTAAAAAAAGAAGAATATAAAAAATTACGTTTAGAAATGAAAGTTACTCAAAAAAACACTTTTGTTTTAGAAATGCAACGTTTTAAAGATTTATTAAAATATTTTGAAAAAGGTAGCTCTGAATATTTGGAAATAGTTCAAGAACAAATAACAGAAAGAGAAAATCTTATTGCCGAAAATAGAAGTGGTAGACAGGCTTTATATGCACAATATAAAAAGGAATTGGTTGAATTTAAGCAATTGTTAAATGATATTTTACCAATCCCAGTGCCAACACCAAGAGCAGGTAATAATTTTAATACAAAGTTTTTGGGAATCCAAGATTGTGGTGTTTTTCAAGGTTTTTGTGATTGGTGGGATGAAAAAGTTGAAGGTAAAATAGGAAATAAACCAGCCGAAAATACTGATTACAATTATTATCCAGAAGAAGACCCAAATACTACTCCTGATCCTAATTATAACTATATTCCTACACCTCCAGCAAATGGAGAAAAAATACCTGATACAACTTCTACAGTTACAAATGATACTTCTGATCCTGAATCTGAAACCTTATGGACTATTGCAAAAAATATGAATTATCAAGATAATCAACCACATTGTACTGGTCCAGTTATAGGATATACAGCAAAAAAACAAATAAATGGATTAATAGCTTACCAAATAAGTTTAAATATATCTAATCAAGATCAAACTTGTTCTGATGTTGATACTATTGTTTTCAATGATAAAAGTACAGATACTCAATATTGTAATGATGATTTTAGTTATGGTTTTGAATTATCTAATGTTGGAACTTCTTTTTCCTTTTATTATGAACCACCTGCACAAGGGCAAAGAGCTGGTAATTATGAAATGAATGTTAGTTTTAAAATGAAAAATGGTAAAACTTATACTGAAAAAATACCTCATCAAATTTTTGGGACTGGTGCAGATGTTTTAGCAAATTTAGGCTTATATTATCTTGAACCAAAATCAGTTATTCCCCATAGTCAGGGAACATCTAATGATATAAATTTTAATTCAAATATTGGTTTTCATATAGTAAACACTACTGGTAATTATGTTGATATGGCACTTGTAGATTTAACTGGGAAAGAAATATTTCTTGGTAAATGTCTTACAATAAAAGAAGGAGATATTGTTTTTGATAAAAATAATCTTCCAAAAGGGGACTATGTTTTTTCTGTAGCTATGTCTAATAAAAAAACAGAGTATAGATCCGCTCCTTTTCATATTGAACCTGGAAAAATTATACCAATCTCTACTTTTTTCTTGTCTAAAGATACAAAATCAGAGAACATTGATGATATTAATAATTATTTTGATGGCAGTAACGGCTCATTAAGTGAAATTAAGATCATAAATGATTGGGGTATTGAGTGGACTCATAATTTAGATTCAATAGTTTTTACTCCAAATCAATCTGAATTATCTAAATCTTTAGGTCTTATAAAAATTGATAAAAATAATATTAATGGGATTACAAATTGTTTTGTAAAAAATACTTTAGATAAGATAACATCTGGTACAAGATTATCATCAGAAAAAAATATTTATGATGATGGTAGCAATTACCAATCAGGTCATGTACTTGGAGATGGTAAGGTATATGAAATAAATAGAAATAACAATCAACTTATAAGTATTTTAAATAAATTAAAAGATTCTAGTTTCAAGCAAGAAACAGCTGAAAATTGTATAAATGAAAAAGGATTAATAATAGGTGCAATTGCAGATCTTACTAATGAGTCAAAGTTAGTAATTTCTGATGATAGCTTTTTAGATTTTAAACTTGTTTTAAAAGATGGAAATGGAAATAATATAGCTTGGAAAAATATTAAATTAAAAAATAGAAAAATAAATTTTATTACAGCAAAATTTAATTCTCTTCAAACAAATGAACTTGGATTATATAATTTTCAGACTGTAAGAAATCTTAGGGGTAATTTTAAAATAGAATTAGAGCCTTCTCATTCATATCAAACTATAAAAGTAAAAAATGAATCTATTGCTTCTGTCAATTTACAAAATTGTAATAATTTAAATGATGACGCAAAATTTTATTTTGATGGGTTATTTTATAAGGGAAGTATTTTAAGATTTCAATCAGATGTTATTTATTATTCTGTAAAGGCTTCTGGTAATACGCTTATTGCCGTTGGCCTTTTCTTTGGCTATGCATTTAAAGTTGTATCAGATCTATTTAGCAATGCAGAAAAGGCATGTGATAATACAAAAATTTGTAGAGCCGCTGTAGCAATAGGACAAGCAGCGAGTCAACCTTCAACTCAATTACCTCCTGAAAAACCACCTATTATTTGTGGCTCAAATGGCAGTTTTGACAAAAATTGTGCTGATACTTCGACAGAAGTACAAAAAGAAAAAACAGAAATTGATAAGAATGTCCCTGCTCTTGCAACCACAGATGGAAGCTGTACTAGTTCTGATAATAAAAATTTATTAGATGCCATTGCTAAACTATCTTATTCAGCAGAGCAATTTGATATTCATTTTCCTAATTTTATTACTAATAATAATAAAATAGACATAATAAATAAAGGTAAAAATAATGGAACTCTTTTTGAAGCAGTAAAATCAACTGGTTTTTCAGTTAAATCAGAATTAAATCAAGATGAAAATATTGGTCTTGCCGTAGCTATAATTTCAGATGAAAGAAATACTACTTTCAAAAAAATGATAGCTAATTTTTCATATTTAAATGATAATACTAAAAAAGCTGAAGATATTATAAGAAATAAGGGAATAGATATTACTTATCCTATTATAGATCAAAATCATAGTACTTTAGTTAATTCTCTTAGCAAGGACTTTAATATTGCTAAAAAATCAAATTCTGTAGATGAACAAGTAAAAGTATTTTTGAAAGAAGCTTATGTTTTTAAAACATTATCTGAAAAATATACTTTTAAACAAGATATTTCTATTTCTGATTTTAATATTCTTGAAAAATTAAAAAATAATATGAGTACTCAAAAATTATTTTTAAAAAATAGCTTGGTTTCTACAAAAGAACAATCTAATAACTTTCAAAAAATAGAAAATGAATTAGATGTATCTTTAATTGAACTTAATGAATTAATTTCAGAAAGAAGCTCTTTTAACATTTCTTCACCAGTAGTGTTAGAAGAAACACCAAAGTTAGAGGAACTTAAAAAACTTGTTATTGAGAGAAAAATTGCCCTTAAAAATTGTGATGAAATGACAGAAAAACTTCTTAAAGAAAAAATATGGAATTTAGGTAAACAAATAATTAATATTGAAGGTATAAGTGCTTCTGCATGGGCGGCAGTAAATATAATTATGTCTGTTGGAGCTTCATCTAGTATAGTTGGAGTACCATCTGAAATGAATAATTTAGCATTGGGTATAGATTTAGAGCTAACACAATTACCAAGTGCAATACATGAAGCGGCTTCTGTTTTATACAGATCTAGTCAAAAAGATTGTGTTGATAATTCAGATAATTCATTCTTATCTCCTAGAAGATTGGAAATAAAGAACTTTATAGAACGTTCTCGTCTTTTACTTGAAACATCTGCAAGAGATTTAGAGACTAAAGCAATTACTCCTTTTGAATATAACCAAATAATGAAAGATTTGGAAAAGAAATTAAATGAGTTTAGATTTTATACTATTGAAAAGATTAAGCAAGATATTGATCAAGAATGTGATGAATGTAAAAATTATGGTGATTTGGATACTAAAGAAAATCTTGAATGTAGAATAAATAAATTAAGTGATTCTGAACGAAATAATTTTAGTAAAACAATTAAAATTAGAAGAGCTTTTGTTAATAACAAAAAAAATGTTAATAACAGAACAATTGGATTTGTGCAAGTCTATCAATACAATAGTTATAAATCAACTATTGTAGGACTCAGTGGAGATGTTGAATTTCAAGAAACAGAATCAAATATGTTAATAGATAGTATTTCTAAAAACCTAAATATTAATAAATCTTATGTTACACTAGCAAAAACTGCTTATGGATTAGGAATAGAGCCTGTGTTTATTTCTGATAAAACATATTCAGGAAAGCCTCTTCAAAATGATGCAGAAATAAAAATATTTGAAACAGCTAATGAAAAATATAAAAAAGAAGATGGAATTCTAATTAATATGGTTACAGATAGAGTTACATGTGTTTATTGCCAAGAGGTTATTAGGAAGTTAAGAAGAAAAGAAATAAAAAATTCTATTCTTACATTAGGTATCCTTGATGGAAAAGTAATCTATGCAAATGAAAAAGTTTCTCCTGAAAAATTAACTATAATTGAAAATATATTAAAAACATATATTAAATAAAAAATAAGGAGTTTGTGTTATTATGATTAATAATATGGCTGAAAATCTTATAGAATATTGTGAATCTGGAAATATTGAAGAGATAAAAAAATATTTAGATATAGGGTTTGATATAAATTCTGAATTAGATGAACTTGGATCTAAAGCACTAGATATTGCTTATTCTCGCGATAACTTTGAGTTAATGAAATTCTTAGTTGATAATGGGGCTATTTTAGAAATGACTAGATTTGTTAATTTATTAGATTCAATTCATGATGAAATAGACCAACTAACCGAAAATATAGGTTATTTTTATGTTGAATCAGCTGATATAAAAAAAACAAATGAATTAATAAAGCTAGGAGCGAATATAAATGAAATTGATGTATTCCTTGAAACACCATTAGATGCAACAATGATTGATAAAACAATTATTCATAAACCAGCTTATGATTTATTAAAAAGTTTAGGAGCTAAAACACTTGAGGAACATATTCAAGATGGTTTTGATGTAAATAGTGAATTTAAAGATGGTAAAAATAGATTAGAATTTGCAATACTTAAAGGATATGGAGCTTACCAAGTAAGTAAGTTGATAAAATTAGGATGTAAAACAAGTAATAATTTTGATATAAATATACCTATTGAAGATGGTAAAAATTTATTAGAAATGGCAATAACTAATGAGATTTTAAATTTGGATTATATTCTGCATCTATTAGAGTTAGGATGTCAAATAAGTAATAATTTTGATATAAATAAACCCATTAAAGATGGCAAAAATTTACTAGAAAATGCATTAACTAATATTCAATTTTTTAACATAAGTTATATTGAGATTCTAATAAAACTAGGAGCTAAAACGAGTGATAATTTTGATATAAATGCAACTATTGAAGGTGGTAAAAATTTACTAGAACTTATAAGTAGATATTGCAGACCTTCTGTAGTAGATTATTTAAGAGAATTAGGAGCAAAAACACAAGATGAAATTAAATCTGAACATAATTAAATGTTATAATTCAAATAAAAAATATTTTGGAAAGATTTTCTAATGAACAAACTCAAGCAGAAATTGAAGAGGATATACATTTGTATTCAAAAGAATTATTGGAGATATTAAATAAAGATGAAAAATAAAATTATAATAATATTAACAATAGTTACTTTTTTAATTCAAGTTCCTATTTTTTGTTTAGCTGAAGAAAATAAGTTTCCATATTTTCTTCAAATTGGATCTAATTATGATTTTACTTCAGTATCTGGAGAAATAGGAATTTCTAAACAACTTAATGATTATTTTGAAATATTAGAAGGTGTCTATGTTGATAAAGATCCAAACAAAAAAACATTATTGACTAAAATTAAATATTTCCCATTTACAGGAGAAAACTCTTTTTTTATAGAAAATGGATATGGTTTAACCATATTTAGAGAATATAATAAAATTGACTCATATAAAGATACTTTTGCAATACCATACTATTTTGGTATAGGTTATGATGTTTCTATAACAAAAAATTTTCAAATTGGATTGTCTATAGGATATAAAGATATATTTGATTTTAGAGAAATAAATAAAAGAGAAATTAAACCAGAATACCCCCTTTTTGCAAAACTTTCGTTTATAACTCAGATTAACTAAATAAGTTATTTAAAGGATAAAAATGAAAAATAAAATTATAATAATATCAATAATACTAAATTTTATATTCTCTTTCTCTGTTTTAGCTGAAGAAAAGAAAATAGACGAAATTAAATTAGAAAAAGTAAAAACTAATATTTTATTGCCTCAAAAAGAATACTCTCTATATTTTTTCCCATCTCCAGCTTTTAATTACAACAAAATTGAATTTGGTATTTCAAAAAAATTAAATGATTTTTTTGAAATAAAAGGTTCTCTATCAAAATATAGTAGTGGCAATATTAGACCTTTTACAGAATTAAAACTCTACCCATTTAAACAAGAAAATTTAATTTTTTGTGGTACAGGAATAGGTTTTGAGCAAATAACGAAAATAAAAGAAAATACAACAATAGTAAGATTAAATACAACTTATGAAACAGTGGCTTTATATTATTACGTAAATTTAGGCTTTGATTTTCCTTTAACAAAAGATATAAAATTAGAAATTAATACAGCATATTTTAATATTTTAAATGGAAAAGAGAATGACTTTTATAATCCATTAATAACTAATTTTTATATAATAATTGATATTTAAAATGAAAAAACAAACTATATTTTTTACCTGTCTTTGCAGAAGAAAAAAAAGAAGATATTTTTTATAAATATTCTATAGGTGATATTAGGGCATTGTCTTTGCATCTTGATTCAATAAAAGACTTTGATAGCTTTATTAAAAATTATTCACCAGAATAATTTTGTTCTATAAATATTAATAAATACTTCAAATTAAGTTCAATCATAGAAATATCTAATAAAATGGGAATAAGAGCATTTATACAGTATAAATATTATCTTTTTTAACAAAAAATTGTTTTTTATAGAAAATAGTTATGGTTACAAAGATAATATTGCTTTTCATTATCATATAGGATTTGGATATGATATACATATAACAAATTATATTAAAGTAGGTTTATCTTTTTCATATAATAATGTTTTAAATATTGGAAATACAAATAGGCTTACTTTTTATAAAGAAAATCCTTTTTTGGTAAAATTATCTTTTATAACTAAACTTAATTTTAAATATTCATTACAAAAAATCTTAAATTTATTATTTTAATAAAATGAAATATCTACAAAACTAATTGATTTTTTTTCTAATATAACCTGAGTTCGACAAATTTATATTCTAGAATATACTGATAAGAGGTAATACAAAATAAATAAGAAACATTAAAATTATTTTTATCAAAACTAATTTATCCAGAGCTATTATTTTCAAGGGGCTGAAGCC
>JBBTGK010000273.1:0-10659 GCA_038060635.1 Cyanobacteriota bacterium
TTTTGCTCTAATTTTACTTTGCTATTATAATTTTTTATCGAACTCAGGTTATTTAGTAAAATGATTAAAAACATAAATAACAAAGAATATTTATTTTTCATTTTATTTTTTTCCTAAAAACCCCTAATAACAATTCTAATTATTAATTAAAATATCACTCAATTTAGATTTTAAATCAACGATTTTTTTTATTTCATCTTCTAAAGTATCATAATTTAATTCTTTATTATTTTTTAATCTAAAATAATTAAAAAAGGATAATATTATATCTTCTTTAGGTAAATGAAATTCTTTTACTTTTTTCATCAATGTAAGAAAACTTAAATTTTTTTCTTGAATAATTTTTTTTATTTCATTTTTTGACACAACATCAATTACAAAAAAGACTTTATGATTATTTTCTTCTATTAATTTTGTAAAAAATATATTTAAATAATTAGAATCAAATTTGGTTAGAATCTCATTTATATATATAACAAGAGTTATTTTATTGTTTTTGTTTTCTAAGAGTTCTAAAAAACTTTGTATTTTTATTTTTTCATCAAAAAAAATATTGCTCTTTTTATCTAATAAAATATTACCTAAAGGTCCATTTTGAATATTTTTTTTATTTTGTGAAACTATTTTTATAACATTACCATCATAAGAAAATATCTTATCTTTTATAAAAACAATATTTTTATACTCTTGTTTTTTTAATTTATAATAAAGATAATAATCAAAATTATCAAATAAAATATAATCTTCGATATAAATATCTTTTATATTACCAAATAATATTGATGAATCAGAAAAAATCATCAAGGATTAGGTGTTTTAGGTTTACTAAACCTTTTAAAAAATACCTTTGTACCATTTGTTGCAGGAGGTGTTAAAGACGGATCATTATCTATAACATAAGAAATATACAAATCTCCAACGGTACTAGTTGCTCTATTTTCAGATAATGCTATATTAGGATTAAAATGATTAATAGGCGGTGATACTGGTAAAATATTATTATTTACTTTTTTTATACTATCCGTCATAATCATATCTTTAGAAACAGGAACATAAAATATATCTTGCTCATTTACTGTTTTTCTATCTCTAAATGCTACAACAAAATCACCATTTTTTGACATTGCAATTGCAGGTTCATTTGGATCTAAAAAAGTATCAGTTCCTGCGGCTGTACTAGGTTGTTCGGCGGGATTTTTAACTGATAAAGGAGATTGATCAACTGATTTTATTAATAATGAATCACCTATTTTTATTCCTGTTGGAGTAAATTTTTGAGCATATAAATTATAAGGATTTCCAGTACCACTAAGCCAAACTGCAACAAAATTTCCTAAAGAATCAAAAGCATATCTCGCTCCTAAGTTTTTAGGAGTTCCTGTATCTCCAACTAATTGAATTTCACTTGATTTTGGACACCCTGATGAATCAAAAATTTTAAATCTTGTTTGAACAGGGTTTGCTCCATTTATATAATCCCAAGAAACAATAAAATTTCCTGTATCATCAAAAGAAACATTTGAACCAAGAGCATTTTCAGTACCTGTGTATGTTCCTGAATTTACTTTGAAAGGGTTTTGAGTAAAGCAACCACCTGTTGATACTTGTGTTCCAGTTGAATCAAAAAGTTTTCCATAAACGTCATTTATTGTAATTGCAGGAGTATAATCATTTCCTATTCCACTTGGTGCGACAGCAACGCCTCTTTCTTCAGACCATGATAACAAAAAATTAGAATTTATATTTCTACCCAATCCTACTGATGGATAAGTTTGATTTCTATCTACATTTACCGTTGGTATTCCTATATTTCCACCCAATAAAGTTCCTGTTGAACTATATCTTTGATATAAAAGCTTAGTTCTTTCAGTTGTAGAAGAATTAATCCAATCATCTTCCCATGTTATTATTGTTTGCCCATTAACTGCTATAGGATCTGCATTACTTTTTAATGAAACCCTTCTTTTATTACCATTAGTATTTGTATTAACCGAACTTTCTGAAAAAGAATCTGTTGATTTATTATAACTACTAAAAATTATATTTCTTTGAGTTGGATTTGCAGGTATAACACTATTTGAATTCAAATAAGTCATTAACAAATTACCATGAATATCTGTATGAGTTGAGCCTAGTGTAGAAATTGCTTGATCGTTTGCAATAATATTGGAATTACTTGCCAATCTATCTGTTTCACGTGGAACAAAAAAAGAGTCAAGTTCTGTTGGCTTTGCACCTGGAGTCAAAACATCTATTTTTCCATTTCCATTAGTTCCAAAAAAAGCAGCTGGTATATCTTTCATTAATTGAATATCTATATCAAGTGAGTTTGTTGTTCCTACATCGTTTTGTATTGAAACACTTCCATTATTATTAACTTGAATATATTCCTCTAAACAAGCACCTCCTGGGCATGTTCCAGATGTTTTTGCAGGAATAGTTCCGCCTCCTAAAGCTGTATTTGAAATACTTGTTCCTTTACTACCAGTAGCATTTTTTCCTATATCACCAATTGCTACTATATTCTTTTTTAGTTTTAATTGCTCTCCTGATAAAGTGGATGGAGTAGCCGTATTTAATGTTAATGTAGTTGGTGCAACAGTAATAACTTCATATTCTGTTATATCTGCTCCAATTCTTATAATATCACCTGGAACTATATTTAGGGAAGTAAAATTTCCTCCAGATGATGTTACACTTGTACTATTAAATGTATTTAATGTTAATACATTGGTATCTATAACAAGTTCATTTCTATAAAGTTTCGCTGAAATATAATAATCTTTTCCAAGATTTAATCCTTTTAATGTTATTGGCGTTGTTGTATTTATGTTTGCTAAAGGTATTGATGCTACTACAGATACATCTATAAATCTATCATAAGGAGAAGGTGGATTTGTACCAGTATTAAACCTATTTAGTTTTAATATTAGATTTGTATTATTAAGTGGTAAAATTTGCCCACTATATCCAGGAATAAAGGCTTTAGTATTAAATAAATCAGATTTTACATTTAGGTTTATTTTTGAATCCGCACCATTTTTATTTCCAAGATCTATAATTGTTTCACTATCATTTTTAATAACTTTTACATTATCGTTAATTTGTAAAATATTACAACCTAAAAAAATACTTGAAAAAGAAAGAAGTGCGTATTTTATAGAAGAAATATTTTTTTTCATATTAATATAAACAACAAAAAATAACAAACAAGATTAACAGTTAAATTATACAAAAAAAAAACTAATTCTGCTATGATTTGAGATACAATAAAAACGCTCATAATTTTTTGCAAACTATTTAATGATAAAAACAAATAATATAACTGTTGTTATAGAAGATATATACCAAATTCATAATGCTTCTTCTATAGTAAGAACCTGCGAAGGCTTTGATTTAAAGGATATCCATGTTATTGAAAAAAAATACAAATTTGATTTTGATACCGAAAAAACACTAGGTGCAGAAAAAAATATCAATATACATTATTATAAAGACTCTTTAGAATGTATCAATTTTTTAAAAAAACAAGGCTATAAAATTGTTTCGACAACTCTTCATGAAGATAACTTTGATTTAGAAACTTTTCCAACTCAAGATAAAATAGCTTTAGTTTTTGGTACAGAAAGAAAAGGAATAACAAAAGAATTAATTGATGAATCAGATATGTTCATAAAAATACCTATGTATGGTTTTACCGAAAGTTTTAATATATCTGTATCCGTTGCAATTTGCTTAAACTTTTTTATTAATTTAAAAGGGTAAAAAATTATTTTATGGATGAAGAAGAAGATAAAAAAACACTTGCTTATATAAAATTAGTATTTTGGTTTTATCTTGTCTATTTTACATTCATTATACTTACAAAAAGAGTTGAAACAGTTAATGCCTTCATACATAATATAGACTTACCAATTCATGAATTTGGTCATCTTTTCTTTAGCATAATTTTTGGTGGTGGTGGAACTATGATGTTTATCGGAGGTAATCTCTTTCAATTTATTTTTCCTTGTATTATGGCAGGAGCTTTTTATTTTAGAAAAGATTTATTTGGTGGTGCCTTTGCTACTATCTGGGCAGGAGAAACACTTATAGATGCTTCTTATTATATTGCAGATGCAAGAGATAGAAACCTAAATCTTATTACAGGAGATCCTGATACTCATGATTGGTTCAATATTCTAAGTAATTTAAACTTATTAAGATATGACACATTTTTCGGAAAAATTGTTTTTTTCTTTGGCAGTATTTTTATGATAATAGGTCTAATCATTGCTTTTTATGATATAAACAAAACAACTAAATTTATTGAAATAAAATAGACTTTATTTTTTATCCTTAAAAAACATTTCTTTTATATCATCAGAATAAAAAGGTACTTTGTATATATCACTTATTCTTTTGTTAATAGTCTCAATATCTTTAAGCGGTATTATTACATTATAATCTGGTTCAAGTTCTAAATTTAAAAACTCATCTTTTATTCCTTTTATCGTTTCAACTAAATGATTCAAAGATTTAATTTCTATTCCATTAACTTTTTTTACTACTTTATAAGACGCATTTCCATAACCAACATTTAATTCATCTGGTAAATAATCAACAATAACTGGAATATCATCAATTAAACTAGATTTATTACCATCTTCATTATAACGAACAAAACTGAATGGAGCTCTTGAATACCAATCTTCTCCCCATTCTTCTATCAGGTTTTTTGATAATTTTGTAAAAACAAAACCTGCATAGCTAAAATAAGAAGGCATTTGATCATAAACTTTATCTTTTACAAGCTCATCATAAGAAAATAAATTCAACGAAATGATTTCTTTTTTACCATCTCTAATTAATTCAACTTCCATTTTATCATTCGTTTGTTTTGCAGATATAAGGTATGTAAACCATAACCTATCATCATTATTAAACTCAATTGTTCCATCTGAAGCTATTTCTTGACCATCTATTTTTAATAAAACATCATTTTTTCTTATTTTTCCATAAGCAGGTGAGCCATAATTTATTTTGTTTATAAGAATTCCACCCTTAACATTATCAATTTTATAATATTTTCTTAAAGCTGGGTTTTCTGTAACACTCCAAGAATTTATTCCAACTTTAGGAAAACCATCATATTTTCCATCTTTTATGTCATCCATAAAATGTTTTATTATAGGAATAGGAACCATATATCCTAAACTTTGTGAATTACTATAAGTTTGAAACGCAATTCCTACTATTTTTTTATCTTTTATTACAGGTCCTCCACTATTACCTGGATTAATTGCAGCATCTATTTGAACCGTTAATAAATTTCTTCTTCCATGAGAATAACTAGTTATTTCTAATCTTGAAACAACTCCTTTTGTTATAGATAATTTACTTCCACCTCTAGGAAACCCATAAACCATAACATTATCTTGAAGATTAGTTAATTCACCTATTTCTATTGCTTTTGCATTATCAAAAAAAGTTTCATCATCAACTTTTAAAATAGCCAGATCAGAATCATGAGAAACCCATTCAACTTTTGCAATATATTTTTTAGGGTCAGAATTTTTTTGAACTTGTAAAAAAGTTTGCTCTGTAATAACATGAGCACAGGTTAATATTCTATTTCCTTCAATAACAACCCCAGATCCTGTAGAAGAAGTTGTGTTTTTCATTTTCCAAGGAGTATAATAATTTGGGCTATTAGAGGTTGTAAAAACTTTTATAACAGAACTTTCTATACTATCTGCTTTGGCAATACTAGGTTTTAGTATAAATAAAAAAGCAGAGACAAGTAATAGTTTTTTTATAGTTTTATTCATTTTTACACCATTTATATAGAATATTTCAATTTATGATCTGTTGCTCTAAGTCTTCTGCTTAAAATTGTTGCGAGTCCTATGATTAGTTTTGCTGCTACTTTTGGTTGGGTTTCTAATAAAATATCAAAAAAAGCTCTGGTTATAACAAACGCACTTGTATCTTCTAATGTTTTTATTGTTGCAGATCTTGGTTGTTGGTCTAAAAAAGACATTTCACCAAAACTAAGACCTCTTCCTGCATAAAATAATGAAATTTCATCATTTGTTTTTTCAGATCTAGCAGAAATTTCAACTTTTCCTTCGATTATAACAAACATAGAAAAATCCTGTTCATCTCCTTCTGAAAAAATAAGGGAGTTTTTAGGGTATTTTTTTACTTGAGAGATCTTCATTATCTCAAAAATTTCATCATTTTCTAAGTTTTTGAAAAGATGTAGCGGTTTTAAATCATTTAATAGATTTTCTAGTCCATTGTTAGAAGACATTTCTTTTTCCTGTGCTTTCTGGAAGTATAATATATCTTGATGTGCTTAAATTTTCTACTATTTGATAATTAGAAATTTTTCCATCTGAATGAATAATTAAAAATTCTTTTGTTTGAGGATCCCATCTTGAAATAGCTATTTTATTTTTATTTCTATAGTAATCTAAATCAAAATAAAATTTTGCATAGAAGTTATTAGATTTTGAGAAATTTATAGCACCATCCATATATTCAGAAGAATCGTTTAATTTTATTTTAAAGGTATTTTTATAATCTTGAAAGTTTTTTTCTAAAACATTTTTATCAGACATAGTTTCAGATGATGCCCATTCACCAATGGAAGAAAAATCTTGATATTTTTTTATTAGCTGAGTTTCACTATCAGATAAATTTATTGAAAGTGATTTTAATTTATTAAAAAAATCATAATCAGAAGTTTCACTAGATAAATTGTTACTAGAAGGATAATTGTTTACAACACTTGTATTATTTGTAAAAGGATTTTGGATCGAGTCTATTCTTGGAGCAACAGGACTAGCTGAACTACAAGATACAATAAAAATAGAGGAAAAAAACAAAAACTTTTTTTTCATAAAAATATCTAAAAATGTCTTATAAAAAGCATTATAGCACAATACTTTAAAGTCTAGTTATCTTACATATCACATTTTATATTTTTCTAAAGTATCTCAAAAAAATCTTTGCTTATAGGTTTAATGATTTACATGTATAAAAATTTCAATAATTTAATCATTTATAACATAAAGAATTTTTTTTATCAAATATTTAAGGTTCAATAATCAAATTTATTTTTTCAGATATTGTTGATTTTATTTCATTTTTATTATCTAATGAAAGATTATTACGCTCAATATATAATTCTCTTAAATTTGGAAAATATTTTAGATTGACTGAAGGAAAATCTTTTATGTTATTATCACTTATGTCTAGCTCATTAAGATTAATAAACTTGTTAATTTCAACAGGGTAATAATTGATATTATTCATACTTAGATTCAATTTTTTTAGAGATAAATTAATTTTTTTTAGCTCATCATTTATATTATCAAAATTATTTAATCTAATATCCAAATCTGTCAGTTTTTTTAAACTATTTAAATTGAACGGTATTGAATTAAGTTTTCCTATAAGAGCTAAAGATAAAATATTATCTAAATTTTCTATTTTTTGAGGTATATTTAGGCTAGTTCCTGAATGTAAGTTTAATTCCTCTAAATTTTCTAAATTTTCTATTTTTTTTGGTATATTTAAACTTCTATGTGAATATAATAAAAGGCTTTTTAATGATTTTATTTCAAAAATCTGTAATGGAAATAAAAGTTCTCCATGTGAACTTAAATCTAATTTTTCTAAATTTTTAAGTTTATTTATTTTAGATGGAACGCTTAAATTTTCAGAAGAATGAACACTTAAAACTTTAAGTTTATTTATTTCAAGAACTTGTTCTGGAAATAATATACTATTTGTATATAAATTTACTTCAGATAGGTTTTTTAGAGAAGCCACTTTTATAGGAAAGTTATAAATCTTGTCTGCTCTTATTGAAAGCGTAACAAGATTATCTAAATTTAATATTTCATCAGAAATATACAAACTTTCAATAGTTTCTATTGAAAGTTTTTTTAAATTTGTTAGCTTTTTAATTTCATCAGGTATTTCTTTTATATTAATATGAAGAAGACTTAAACTTTGTAATTTATTCATATTAAAAATTTCTTTAGGAATATTTTTCATTTTTATTTCAAAATTATTTATGCTTAAATTTTCTAAGTTTTTTAATGTATAAATCCATAAAGGAATTTTAATATCACTTGAATTGGATGTTAAAAATAAACTTTTTAATTTATTTAATTTATTTATCTCCTTTAACCTATTTATAGTATATTCATCAATTGAAACTCTTAAATATTCCAAGTTTTTAAACTTATCAATTTTTGAAATAAAAGAATTAAAATCATTATGATTTTTTTCATCAATAGAAAAATCTAATTTATAAACAATTTCAGGATATTCGATAGCTTCTAAAATATTATAAAAAATTTTATTTTTATCATTACTAATTTTTTTTAATTTATTATCTATATCACTAATATATTTTTTTATATCAATATCAATAGAGTTCTTATAATAATTATTCAAAAATTTCTTTGCTTTAAGTAATTTAGAATACTCTTCTGTATTATAAAGAGATAAAATATATTTTTTTTTGTAATCTTCTTCATTAGGAAATTTTTTTATTAATTTTTCAAAAAGAGACTCTGATCTTTTAAAATCTTTATCTAAAAATGCTTTATTAGCTTCTTTTTTTAAATTTTTATCTGAAAAAAGATTATTATTATTTAATGTAATTGAATCTTGATTTGCTGAAGATTTTTTATTAGTAGTAAATATAATACTTGTTAAAACAAGTAGAAAAATAATAAATTTTTTTTTATTCATAGAATAAATTTTATCATAATGGTTTTGATCTTTAAATGAATAACTCCATATTTCAAAAAAAAATAACTCATGATAGAATTAACGAACATTATTATTTTTATGAAACAAAAAAAAATTAATGATAAACACCGTTATTCTTGTAGGAAGAGTTGGAAAACAACCTAGAATAACTTACTATGAAAGTGGTAAAATCCAGACTATGTTTAGTCTTGCCGTAAATCGTCCAAAAAAAAGTCATGATGCAAATGATATAACCGATTGGTTTAAAATAGAAGTTTGGGGAAGATTTGCAGAAATTGCCAATGAATATGTTAGAAAAGGTTCCCTTGTTGGAATAGAAGGTAAAATTGAATTTAAAAAATGGAAAGATCAACAAGGTCAATTCAAAGATTCATTTGTTATAGTTGCATCAAATTTTAGACTTTTAGGTGGGAAACAAGATATAGAAGTTCCTGCACCTGAGAAATTTTAAAATATTTTTTTAGAAAGGTAAAAAAATGAAAATATTAATGCTTTCATGGGAGTTTCCACCAAGAGTTGTAGGTGGTTTAGCAAGACATGTAGAAGAACTTGCTGCTGCATTGGTAAGAGCAGGACATGATATTCATGTTGTTACTGCTGATAGCGAAGGCTCTCCAGAGTTTGAAAATTTCAATGGAATTAAAGTTTATAGAGTAAAATCTTATAGACCAAAACATCTTAATTTTGTTGATGAAATAATGCAACTTAATTTTGGTATGTTAGAACATGCAGGAAGATTATTAAGAGATGGTTCATTTGATTTAGTTCATGCTCATGATTGGCTTGTTGCTCATGCAGGAATAACATTAAAAAGATCGTTTGGTGTTCCATTAGTAACAACTATACACGCTACAGAACACGGTAGATGGAGTGGTATTCATAATGAGCTTCAAAAATATATCCATAGTATGGAATGGTTACTCAATTATGAATCAACAGGAACTATAGTTTGTAGTTATTATATGAAAAACGAATTAGAGACTATTTTTGGTTTACCTTCTCAAAAAATGTTTGTTTTACCAAACGGGGTAGAAGCTAGTAAATTTGCATTTGATTTTGATCAATGGGGTTTTAGAAGAAAATTTGCTTATGACCATGAAAAATTAGTTATGTCTGTTGGTAGAATGGTTCCTGAAAAAGGATTTCAAGTTTTATCTGATGCAGCGTTAAAAGTTTTACAAAATTATGATGATGTAAGATTTGTAATAGCAGGAAAAGGTGGAATGTTAGACTCTTTAAGAGCTAGAGTTGAAATGATGGGTATTTCTAGTAGAGTTAACTTTATCGGTTTTATGAGTGATGAAGATTTACAAAAACTCTTTAGAGTTTCAGATGTTGCAGTATTCCCTTCTTTATATGAACCATTTGGAATAACAGCTATCGAAGCAATGGCAGCAGGAACACCTATTGTAGTTTCAGATACAGGTGGTTTGGGTGAAATTGTAGATCATGGATATACAGGTATAAAAACTTATGTTGGTAACTCAGACTCTTTATCTTGGGGTATTTTAGAGTATCTATATAACACTGGTTATGCAAATGAAGTAAGAAAAAATGCTTATAATAAAGTAATTAATGTTTATAACTGGGATTTAATTGCAAAAGATACAGCAAATGTTTATGCTCATTTAATAAAATAAATTAGTCATTAAAAAAATATTATCAAATATTTCTACGTAGGTTAGTAGGGATAGCTTTTAAAGCTATCCTTACAAAATCTATCCCTACTAATGATTTTAACGATTTAATTGTAAAATTGATTTTGCTTATAATTAATATAATTGGAAATTAAAATGGAGCAGGAAAGTGCATATTTATTAGTTGATAAAATTAATAAATGGTTCATATCAGATGGTTTTAATATTACTGAACCAAATAATATGC
>JBBTGK010000274.1:0-6649 GCA_038060635.1 Cyanobacteriota bacterium
CAAGTAGTTGATATATTTATCTACACGTTAAAAGTCTATATGAAGGTGAAAGTTTAAATTTAGTTTTTTCTGTAAAAGATACTGGTGTCGGTATTCCTAAAAGTAAAACAGGAAAGTTATTTAACTCTTTTACCCAAGTTGATACATCAATAACAAGAAAATTTGGTGGAACAGGTTTAGGATTAGCAATTTCAGCCAGATTAGTAACTTTGCTAGGCGGAGAAATATCTATTAATAATCAAGTTTCTTCAGGAACAGAGTTTGTTTTTAATATAAAAACTGAATCAGAATCTTTTGGACAAAAAATGATAAATTCTGATAAAAGCATAATGATTTTTTCCTATAATAATTTTTTAAAAGAAAATTTAGAAAAAATATTACTTTATTCCTTTAAAGTTGCCAAAAATGTTTCAGATACTTTTCTAGAAGATATTTCAGAATATGATCTTATTATAATTGACTATATTTATTATAGAAAAAATAAAGAAGCTTTAAATAATGCTTTTAAATATAATATCGATAAAACTTTTTTTATTTTAAGTTCTGTTATTCAAAGTTTAGACGAATTACCTGAAAATTGTTTTAGAGTTATAAAACCAATCAAAAATAATGATTTTATAAAAAATATTTTTGATATTTTAGAAAAAAATAAATCTGTTGCCGATTTGAAATCAGCTTTATTTAATATAGATGAAAATGTGGAAATATTATCTACTAAATACAAATTAAATATTTTGGTAGCAGAAGATAATGTAATAAATCAAAAAGTTATTTTAAAGCTCTTAAAAAAATTAGGATATGAAATACAATTAGCAAATAATGGATTAGAAGCATTAAAATATGTAGAAGAAAATGATTATGATCTTATTTTTATGGATGTTCAAATGCCTGATATGGATGGCTATAGTGCTACTGCAAAAATTATTGAATTGAAAAAAGAGAAGAATCCCAAAATAATAGCACTAACAGCAAATGCAACCGAACATGATAAAAGAATGTGTTTGGACGCAGGAATGAGTGATTATATGTCAAAACCAATATCATTAGAAAAAATTGAAAATACCCTTATAAAATGGGGTAATATATTATACAATAAATAATTATTTCTTTTTTATAGTGTCTTTTAGTGCAACACCTGTTATTTTAAAAGCTTCTCGAATAGAATCATAATCAGAATCAACTGCTTTAACATAACCATCAAATTTGTATATTTTTTTCATTGTTTCTTTACCTTCTTTTGTGTTTCCAAAATCTATTAAACTTTTTGAAATTTTTTCAGCTATCTTTTTATCAAGCGTTCCACTTACACAAATATTATCTGAAGCAATAGGATCTGAAATACCTAACACTTTTATTTGAGCACTTTCTTCTGGTTTAAGATATTTAAACCAAGAGCCTTTTTTACCTTCTTTATCTTCAGAAAAAGTAGCACCACCATCAGTTTTTCTATTTAAAACAGATAAAACAACAGCATCATGAGTTCCTGAATATAAAATATTAGAAAAATCTACATCTGGATTTATTTTATTCTCTAATAAAAGTTTTTTAGGATAAATATAGCCTGATGTTGAAAGAGGATCACCAAAAGAGAATTTTTTACCTTTTAAATCTTGTAATGAATTAATATTTGAATCTTTATGGACAATTATTGCAGAATAATAAAAAGCACTTCCATTTCTTTGGGATTTTAAAATAACATCAACTCCAGCTTCTTGATTTGCCATTACATAAGACGCTGCACTCATGAAGGCAACATCTATTTTTTTACCTCTAAAAGCTTCTATTACACCCGTATAATCGGAAGCAACAAAAGGCTTTACTTCCATTCCAGTGCCTTTACTAATTATTTCCACTAAAGGAGCAATATTTTTTGTTATCTCTTCGGTATTTTCAAAAGGAATAACTCCTAATCTTAATACATTTTTGTTATTATTATTCTCAGAACATGATATTAAAGAGATTAGAACTGAAGAAACTATTAATACTTTTTTTAACATTTAAGCCTTATTTCAAATATTTATAACATTTTTATTTTATTAAGAACAAAACGAAGACATTCTTTTTGTTTAACAAAATGAAATTTTGTTTTTAACGCTTTGCTTTGTTATTAATACAAACTGCTTCCAGTAATCTGGAGTTTATTATTCAAATTTTATCAGAAAGTAATTATACTTTAAAAAATTAGTTTTATAGTTTTTTTGAATTAATATTTATTGAAATTTTAGCTTTTTAAGATATACCTGTTCAAAAATAGTTTGAAGTTTTTTACAAAATCAGCAAGGGACTGAAGTCAGCTTGTTCATGAGAATCTGATTTTGAACAATGGTGCTTTAGTCCATTGAAAAACTGCAAACCAATTCTGTTTGAGTATAGCTTACTTTTTATTTTTACCTAACAAATGAACAATATCAACTGCTGTTTCTTCAATTGCCTTTTTAGAAACATCAAGCATTCTACATTTTAGACGTTTCATAATTCCTTCAGCATATTCTAATTCATCAATAATTTTACCAAAATCAGCATAATCAGAACCATTTGGTAATCCTAAACTCTCTAACCTAGAAGTTCTTATTCCTAAAAGATTTTCTGGTAAAATAGTTAATCCTATTATTTTTTCTGGTGGTATAGAAAATAATTCTTTAGGAGGCATCATTCCTTGAACTAAGGGAATATTACCTGCTTTTATCCCTTTATGTTGAGCAAGATACATACAAGTAGGTGTTTTTGAAGTTCTTGATACTCCAACTAAAATAACATCGGCTTCCATAACACCTTTTGGATCTTTTCCATCATCAAATTTTATAGCAAACTCGATAGCTTCTATTTTTTTAAAATATTTTTCATCTAATAACTGATTTAATCCAGATTCTAAACGTGGTTTTTTACCTAACATTTCAGAAATTCTGTCAATTATAGGATTAATAAGATCTACTGTATAAATATTATATTTTTCGGCTTCTTTTCTAATTTTTTCTCTAAATTCAGGAACTACAACGGTATAAACAATAATACATGGCTGATAAACAGTCATTGCACTAATAATTTGAGATATTTGTTGAGTATTTACAATTCTTGGTAAACATTCTTGAACTATTTTAATTTCTTCTGGTAAAAACTGTCTTATTGCAGCTAATGCAACTGCTTCTGCTGTTTGACCAGTTCCATCAGACATAGTAAATACAGTTAATTCGTTTTTTTTTCCCATAGATTTTTATGTATAAATTTTTTTTATAATAGGATACAATATTTTTCTTTTTAAATTAAAGTTATATCTTTTTCTTAAAAATAAAATAAGATCATCAACATTTGATAACTTATTTATCATAAAAGCATATTTTTTGTTATCTAGCTTTTCGTATAAAAACCTGTTCACAAATGACGCTTTTATTGTACCAGAAAAAGTGTTTTTTGCCATTAAAGAATAATCAGTTTTTTCATGAATACTTTTCGCAGCTAAATATCCAGAGATTATTGCATATCTTAAACCAAAGCCAAATAAAAAATCTTGAAGCCCTGCTGCCTCTCCAATATATAACTGTTTATTTTTTTCATAAATATTATTAGTACTAAAAGAACCATAAGTACCAAATTTTTTTTCATCTTTTATATCTATGTCAAAAAGACTTTTTATTTTATTTATGGTATTTTCAAGATATAAATTAGAATTTTTTTCAGTAGGCATAAAAGCTGTTGCAATAGTTGCTTCTCCGTCAACTATTAACAAATAAGCATAACCTTTTGGTGCTAAATCATTATCGCAAAGCATTAAATGAGTATCTTCATTATTGGTTTTAAAATTTATTCCTAAAATAATGGCACTAGATTTTTGAGGTCCAGTTGCAATTATATCAATATCTTCAGGTAATTCTTTTACATTAAAATTAATTTTTATACCTAATTTTATAGCTTGTTCGTATAAAGATTTATCTAAATTTCCATTTTCAAAACCTCTTTGAATTAGATAATAAAAGGCTCTTTTAGAAGAAAAATTTGTTATTTTATTATCATAAGAAGTTATTTTAAATTTATAAGAAGGTGTTATTTTAAAATTTGTTTCTATTCCACATCTTTTTATTATTTCAATGGCATCTTCTTCGGTTGTCCAATTTTCTATGCCTTGAAAATCACCTTTGAATCTTTTTGCAATAGAGTCTTTTTTTTCAAAAATTTCAACATCATAGCCAAGTTTAATAAGATTAATACCTGCTGTAAATCCTGAAATACCTGCACCAGCAATTTTTATTTTATTCACTTATTAATCTCTAAAAAGGTTAAATTTTATTCTGCTAGGATCAAATGATTTTGATTCTTTTAGATTATTTTTTATTTCTAATTGTTCAGATACAGCTTCAAAAACTTTCTCATGAATTTTTTCGTTTTCTTTATTAATTATTTTCAGATTTATATATAGTAAATGAAACCTACTTGTTTCTTTTTTTACAAAAAACTTTGCATTAGGATTTTTTACTAAGTATTTTACTTTAAATTCTTCTAATTGTTTTTCGTTAATAAAAAAAGATTCTCCAGCAGATTTTGGATTAGTTCCATTCTTTTTTAAAAAATCTTTTATTATTTCTAAATCTTTGCTCACAAATAATTATCTAGATATTTCAGCTGTTTTTGGAAGACTATAACCTAAGTTTTTTATTATATCCATGAATTTTTTAGCCTGATCACTAACTAATTCACCATTAGGATTTTCTATAACAGCACTATGTCTATCTGTTTGTGCTTGAACATAGCTTGCACTATCAAGACCACCACTTAAACCAGACATTGTCATAATAATCACCTCGATTTTTTAAATAGTAAATATAGATATTATAACTCAAATTTGTATAAAAAAAATTTTAAAAGTTTATTAAAAAAAAAATTTATCTAAAAATTTAAGTGGTAGAATTAGCATAAATAATATATTTTATGAATGTTTTTATACCAAGTTTGGTTTTAGTTATTATCAAAATTCATTTATTATTTTATTTTATTAACAATAGCTTGAAGCTATGCTTTGAGGTTAAACAAAATGAAATTTTGTTTCCAAAGCTTTGCTTTAGTGTTAATACAAACAGGGTTCCCAGTACTCTGGGATTTATTAAAAAAAGATTTTTTATCTTACAACAGGTGAATTATGGAATTAAAAAAAGTAGAAAATATAGTAATAGGTGCAGGCCCTGGTGGTTATGTATGTGCAATAAAATTAGCACAACTAGGAAAAGAAGTTTTAGTAATAGAAAAAGAAAAACTTGGCGGTGTTTGCCTTAATGTTGGTTGTATTCCATCAAAAGCTCTTATAAATGCTTCAAGTATGACAGATAAAATACATATTGCTCAAGATATGGGTTTTCAAATTTCTATGAATGAAAATCCACTTGATATGGATAAATTACAGCTTTGGAAAAATAAAGTAGTAAAAAAATTAACCGATGGTATAGGCTCTCTTTTCAAAATGAATAAAGTATCTCATATTTATGGAAAAGCTTTTTTTGTTGATAAAAATCATATTGAAGTTACCGATTCTACAGGAAATAAAACCTTAGTAGAATTTAAAAATGCTGTTATTGCAACTGGTTCAACTCCTATCGAAATTCCAGGTTTTAAATTTGATGAAAAGAAAATCTTAAGTTCTACAGGTGCTTTAGATTTAAATAAAATACCGAAACACTTAGTTGTTATTGGTGGTGGATATATTGGAATGGAAATAGGTACATATTTTGCAAAAATAGGTGCAAAAGTAACTATTGTTGAAGCTACTCCAAATATTTTACCTGCATCAGATGCAGATTTAGTAACAGTTGTAAGTAGAAAATTAAAGAAAAAGAAAGTTGATATTATGCTAGAAACAAAGGCTAAATCAGCAACTATTCAAGGTGAAGATATTAATGTTATTGTAGAAACAAAAGATGGTAAAGAAGTTCCTTTATTGGCTGATTATGTTATGGTAACAGTAGGAAGAAGACCAAATAATAAAGATATGGGTTTTGAAAACTTAGGAATGGAAATGGAAAGAGGTTTTATTAAGGTAAATAAAAAACAAGAAACCAATATTCCTAATATTTATGCTATTGGAGATATTGTTGGTGGTTATATGTTAGCTCATAAAGCCTCTAAAGAAGGACTTGTTGCGGCAGAAGTAATAGCGGGACATAAAGCTGAAATGGATTTTTATGCAATGCCAGCGGTTATTTTTACCGATCCTGAAATAGCAAGTGTAGGTTTATCTGAAAAAGAAGCTAAAGAAAAAGGTATTGATTATAAAGTTGGTAAATTTCCATTTGGTGCTTTAGGAAAAGCCTTAGCTAGTGGTGAAAGTGATGGTTTTGTAAAAATATTAATGGATAAAAATACAGAAAGCGTTATAGGAATACATATTGTTGGTCATGAAGCTTCAAGCTTAATAAGTGAAGGTGCTTTAGCTATAGAAATGGGTGCAACTGCTGAAGATATTGCTCTTACAATACATCCACATCCAACATTACCAGAAGGGTTAATGGAAGCAGCTGAAGCAGTTCTTGGAAAAGCAATTCATATTGCTAATTAAATAATAAATTAAATGTATTTCGTGTGCGGTTGTACTCTAAAAAGTGTATTTTTAAGAAAATTACAAGATTAAAAGCCAATGTTCTTGTAGGGACGTTTTATGAAACGTCCT
>JBBTGK010000275.1:0-14031 GCA_038060635.1 Cyanobacteriota bacterium
GTGTAGTTGGAGCTTTTATGAAGAATCTCTTGAATTTTTTCTCCTTAATATTAATTTTATTTATTGGAAGTTGTCTAGTTCAAACCTCAAATAATGGCTCTTCTAATCCATCTACTCCATTTACTCAATCTGCACCACAAAGTTCTCAATCTCCATATTCAAGTAGTTCTCCATATCAAAGTGCATTTCCAGTATCTTCAAATGCACCTTTTACACAAAGCTCTTCTTATTCTGCTCCATCTGTTTCACAAAGTGCAACTATAGTGGCTCATGTATATTTTCCTACAAACAGAAATCAATCTATTGAAGTTAAGTCTTTTAATAATGATTCACTTCTTTTTAAGCTTAGAGATTCTTTTGGAAATGTTTTTGTTTCTGAATTACAAAGAAATGACAATATTCAAGATGTGAAAGTATCAAACGTGGCTT
Source organism: Cyanobacteriota bacterium (assembly GCA_038060635.1). Classification (GTDB taxonomy): domain Bacteria; phylum Cyanobacteriota; class Sericytochromatia; order UBA7694; family JACMQJ01; genus JBBTGK01. The sequence continues at coordinate 430 of JBBTGK010000275.1, forward strand.
TAGGTGAAACTACAATTACTTTAGCTATTAAACAGGATGGGCTAGAAAAAATTACTAATCAACAAAGTTTCTTAGTTTCTCCTACAACACAATCAATAATTTCTCCCATGGTATTAGAGCCAGAGGTAGTTTCTGCACTTCAGAATGTTACAAGTTTAGGCTCTGCATCTGTTACGGCAAGTATTACTTTTTCGGAAGGTGATGATCCAATATCATCTGGGGGAATATGTAGCTTGCCTATTGATAGAAACTCAATCATAAATACTCAACCTAACCATATCTATGTTGCTTTTGTTACTACAAATGATAATTCACAAGTTGATTCTATATCAATTAGAGCAAGTGATCTATCTAGTTATAATGATATAGAGCAATATCCTATAGCTTCTGTAAATATTCCTAATGGAAAGGCTGTTGTTTATAACTCAAGTTCTTATGGATTATTAAATTATATGATAAAAGTAAGAAATGATTGTAAGGGATATAATTTCAATGTTGTTGATTTTACTGTTTCCAACCAAATTGTAGATGACTCATTTGATTTTGATGAATTATATGAAAATTATGATAGTCTTTATAATACATCACTATTCAATAGTAAGTCTCTTAGAATTAAAAATTCCAACTCAGGTCTATCTTTGGAAATAGATGTAAATCCTCAACTAGTATCTGCTTGTTCTATTTTAGGTTCTGGAGTTGGATTTTTAGCTTCAGGTTCGCTTTCTGCTGCTTGTGATGGGTTATCATATGGTGGGTGTGTAGTTGCTAATCCAGCAATAATGATGGGGGGTACTGCTCTAGGTGCTACTGCTGGTGGAGCTGTTTGTTCTGCCATTCCAAATATTATATCTTTGAGTCAATTAGCATTAGAAAATGCTTTTCAAAACACTACGGCTAAAATTGATTCGGCTAGAATAAGACTTGAAGATACTGTTGGTTTTACCATTCGAGGTACTATTACTTTATATCAAGCATATACAGCATCTCAAACTAATATAGGAAATCCAACAAGAGCAAGATCTAATAGTTTCAGAGATCCATGCAAACCTAGTAATCAAATTGCACATCATATTATTGCATTTCTTTCCCAATTTGCATTACCGTCAAGACTTATTGTAAATAGCTGTGCAGAGCAACAAGGAAAATCGCTTGAAGATATTATTGATACATTTTCAAGTAATGGGGCTTGCCTTGATAAAGATAAACATGATGGTCTTCATAAGAAAAAAGAATATTATGATCCTATTAATAGTTGTATTAAAACTGCTAATAACAAAGGTGGTTGTCAGGCTGTTTATTCTATGATAAGTACAATAGGTACAATGTTAACTAAGGGCAATGTAAGAGATTTTAGAGACTTTGAATCTAAGGGCTGTGGTTATTAAAATAGTTATTTTATATGATACAAATAATATATTATGTTGATGTATGCAATAGGTAGTATAGGTAATACTTATCAGTCTCTTTTGCCAGTAAATCCAGATTTTGAATTAATCCAGCTTTTTGGTTTTATAATTGATGGAAAGAGTTTACATAATTCATGGGTTCCATTTCAAATGAAATTTGGTAGTAAAGCAAAACATATGAAGGTTGGTGATATTTTTTCTACTTATTATACAACAGGAAGCTTACCTATTTTTTCTAATAAATCTGTACAATTTTTATCTAATTTATTAGAACCTTATGGGGAATTATTACCAGTATATGCTTATGGAGAAGTCTACTATATTTATAATTGCACCACTTTAAAAAGTCTTAATGAAATTAAAGAAGAGAATTTTGGTGATATTTTCAAACTAACTTCTGCTCCATTTTATAATAAGGTTATTGTGTCTCAAAATTTTCTTGACATTATAAAAAAAAATAAGCTCAAAGGTTTTAATTTTGAAACCTTTGATACATCTATTGTTTATTAAAATAAATATTTTTTTATTCGTTTATAAAATGGTCGTTTTATGTAACTTTTTTTGTTATTCTCCTCTTATCACCTACTAAAAAAGTACTTACAATTATTATAATACATTTTTATTTTATGTCTGAGATTACTTTTTCCCATACTCATTTCTCCTTTTTTTAAAGAACATTATTTGCTCTTGAGTAGATACTCAAAGCTATTTGATGCTAAAAGAAGACGAAATTATTTCAAGTTATTTCTTAAATTATTTTCTATAAAGAAAAAAATATGAGATAATATTTTAATGTATTTATCTAAAGAAAAGAAATATGATCGATGCTTTAAAAATTATTACTGATCCTGTTTATAGTAATATAATTTTTTCAAAAGCTGAAGGGTTAGCGTTTACTGATATATTTTTTAATAGACTACATAATGTGAAGAGAATGGATTATATATTACAAATAATAGAAACAGTGAACTTGAACATGAAAAATAATATATAATATAGTAAAATTAGTATAAATCCTGTTTTTATAATTCTTTTATTAATCTACTTTTAATTCAGGATTCTAGTTCAGGCAATTTTTATCTCTCGAAGGTATTTTTAAATAGTAATTATTTTAAATGCAAGAAACAAATAAACCAAAGAATTTTGTAACTGAAATTCTCAAAAAATTAGCTCCTACAATTGGAGCTACTCTTTTAATAGAACCTGAATATGAGTATACGGGTTTAATAACTTTTTCTAACAAAAAAAAGGTATTTTATAGGAATACAAGATTTAATATTAATCCGTTAGGTTCAGTTGAGGTTTCAAAAGATAAAAATTATACAAATTTTTTTTTGAAACACTTCGGTTACAATATCACAGAAAACTCAACGTTTTTTAATGATAGCTTAAATGAGAAATTAGAAATAAAAAGAAATATAGATGATGGTTATATTTATGCAAAAAATCTTGGTTTTCCTGTTATTATTAAACCTAATAATCTTAGTCAAGGAGTGTTTGTAACAAAAGTTTTTAATAAGAAAGAATATTATCAAACAGCAAAAAAGATATTTAAAAAAACAAAAGTTCTTGTTGTAGAGAAATACTATGCAGGTAATGATTATAGAATTGTTGTTTTGGATGGTGAAGTTATTTCTGCTTATCAACGAGAAGCATTAACAATAACAGGTGATGGAAAGAATACAATATACGAGTTATTAGAAAAAAAACAGTTAGAATTTATCCATAAAGGTAGAGATACTATTATAGATTTTGAAGATTATAGGATAAAGTTAAAATTAAAAAGGTCTGGTTTTAGTTTTGATTCAGTAATAAAAATGAATGATACAATTCAATTGTTAGACAATGCAAATCTTTCAACAGGTGGTAATTCTTATGATTTTACAAACAAAATACACCCCGATTATTCTTCTTTGGCAATAAATATTTCTAAAGATATGGATTTAAGATTATGTGGTGTTGATATTATGACAAATGATTTATCTAAAGGATTATCAGACTATGTAGTTATTGAGATAAATAGTTCCCCAGGATTAGATAATTATGCCTCTTTAGGTGAAAAACAGGTAAAAATAGTAGAAGACTTATATTTAAAAATATTAAAATCATTAGAGAAATCATAATATGGAAAAATTAAATAAAGAAAGAGTTATAATTAAAATATTAAAAGAAATTTCAAAAGAATTAAATTTTGATATAGAATTTTTGAGTTATGATTGGATTGTTCGTATAAAAAATAAAGATATTATTAAACATATTGTAGGTTATGATTGGGAATTAAATTCTTCAACATCTCAACTTATTGCAAAAGATAAAAATGCCTGTTTTGAATTGCTAAATTTACAAAAAATTCCTTTGATAGAACATAGATTATTTTTGAATCCACAGTTTCAAAGTTATATAGGTGGTTTGGGAAATTGGTTGAAAATTATGGAATTTGTAGAGAAAAATAAATATCCTATTGTTTGTAAATCTAATGTTGGTACTGGTGGAAATGAAGTTTTTAGAGCAAACAATCAAGTTGAACTTGAATCTCAAATTCATTCTTTATTTTCAAAACATAGGAGTATTTGTTTAAGTCCTTTTTATAATATTAAAAATGAATATAGAATTATTATATTATGTGGTAAACCTGAACTTATTTATTCTAAGCAAAGACCTCATGTTATTGGCAATGGAACACAAACAATTTTAGAATTAATTAATACTACTTATCAAAATATTTCATGGAATGATTTTGATTTAACTTCAATTGATTTAAAAAGAATTATTGCATTAGGCGAATGTGTAGAATTAGGCTGGAAACATAATTTAGCTAAAGGTTCAAAAGCAATTATAGTAGAAGATTCTTCTCTAATAAATAAACTTGTTAATTTGGCTGTTTGTTCAGCAAAATTTATTAATATAAATTTTGCTTCTGTTGATATTGTTGAAACTGAAGATAGCTTTTTGGTAATGGAGATAAATTCTGGTATTATGATGGAAAGTTTTGCACAGCAGGACGAAAATAAATTTAAAATAGCAAAAAATATTTACAAAAAAGCTTTAGTTAAGATGATGGCATAATAATAAAAATGGTCTTATTACATATAAGACCATTTGATGAAAACTGTTACTCAGAACAAGTTTGTCTTGGATCAAAATTAAATTCTACAGGATGTTGATTTGGAAAGTTCTCAGGTGTTTCGTATTGCCACCTTACTAGTTCATTTTTATCTATTTCTGTAGAATTTCTTTTTTTAGAGTAAAAATTTTTTTCAATTTTCTTTGTTTTTTTAATCATTAACTTTACCTTCTATTTGTAATTTTGTCTTTTTATACTAAGTGTTTTCTTGAAATAAACAATTGATTTTAAAAGTTTGTTTGCTACTATTTTGGTGTATAATTTTTAGTATATATAAGTTTATGGTGGACTCTATGCTGACTCTAAAAGAATCACAGAAACATGAAGAACTTTTATCCTTAGATGTTGATTTTACTAAGAATGTTCTTACTCTTTTAAAGAAAGTTTCTATTTCAAGTATAGAAATTCTTCCTATTTTGGAAAAGAAAAAAGTACAAGAGAAAATAGGTGAATATCTCCAAAAAGAGTTGCAAGATAGCGATATTTCCATAACAAATCTAGAAGAACTTTCATCATATTTATTAGAATATTTTGGAGCGATTCAACATGTTCTTAATATTTGCCGTGATATTCGCAAAAAAATTGGTTATGATTCTCAATTACGACTTGCTTTAGATAGAGAAGATTCTGATTTTTCTAATTATGCTCATCCTGTCATTTATGTTAAAAAAGATAATATGTCCCGTGAGGCAAGAAAAATTATACGAGATCTACCTTCGGAGTTTTTAGAACCCCTTATTCAGTATGGAATAGCTTTTGGTTGCCGTCCTGATCGCTTAAAATAATAAAACATTATGAGTAAATTTGACTGGAATGACTTTATAGAAATGTCTCAATATATTGAGCAAAAAGATTACATGTCTGATATTTCTGAAGGAAAGCTTGTTGAAGCTTACCAAAGAACTATGGTTGTACAGCTTTACTATGCTGTTTTTAATATTTCTGTTGAAACTGGTAAAAAATTTTCAGACATTATGGAATCAGAAGATAATAAATTTATTCATGATCCTAAAACTGTACATGGTGCAATCCGTAGTTATTTTAGTAAGCTTTCTGGTCTTTTTTGCTCATATAAAGAGATATTTGGATCTTTTAATAGAATCCCTGAGCTTTTATCTTCACTACATGAATTAAGAAAAGATTGCCACTATAACGGAGATGTAAAAGATATTTATACTGTTTGTGAGGATGCCATAGACATTGCTCTTGAAGTAAAAGAATGTCTTGGAAAAATAAATATCTTTTTTGATAAAAAAGTACAATTATACAAAAATAATGGTAAATAAAAACCTTAGCTTGCTTAATATTGACAGTATATATTTTATAAGTATTATACTCTAGTAAGTATCATAGTGATATTTTCTAGTTCTTTCAAAAAGAACTAATAATATAATAGTGAGTTTTTGGAGGTATAGGAATGTCATACAGTGATTTTACTTTTAGTGTTTTAGAAGAAAAGTTTGGTGTTACAAAGGTGATTAATCCACTTTTTAAAGAATTAGAACTACAAGAACCAAGTGAACTTCTTAAATCAATTCTTGCAGACACAATTCTTTTCAGTCTTACAAGTGAGAAAGCAAAATCAGAGGCGATTATTTTTCCAATTTTAGCAGAATTGAAACGTAAAAATAAAGATAAAATATCTATCTTTTCAGGTGATACTTTAGATGCTGACGCTTCACAAGGATTAAATGGTGAGTGCGATTATGTTATCAGTAATAAGCCTAATCTTTTTGATATTGATAGCCCTATCATTACTGTGATCGAAGCAAAAAGATATAACTTTGCAAAAGGTATTCCTCAATGTATTGCCCAGATGCTAGGAAGCAAGATGTTTAATGAAAAGAAAAATCGTATTGTTACAAGCATCTATGGTTGTGTAACCAATGCGGACGAGTGGCATTTTCTAAGATTACAAGATACCGTGGTTACTATTGATACAAGGAAATATTATTTAGATAATGTTCCTGAAATACTTGGTGTATTCCAAACAATAGTGAATCAATCTATTTAAACTTTTAGAAATAAGTAAACCTTTCATAATTGAAAGGTTTTTTACTACTTTGTTTCTTAAAACGTAGGTTTCTTTTATATTCTCCTATTATTTCCTACGAAAAAAATATTTTATTATTCTCCATGAAGGAGTTTTAGAAATGCAATTACAGACTTATATACTTACTGCAAGTATTGATACAGGTAGTTATTATAATCGAACACCTATTACATTAGAAAAAATTGTTCAATCTATTTATCACTCACGAGTCGATGGTGATAGTGAAGTAAGATTTCAACTATTTGAGTTCATAGAAGAAAATCATAGAGGTACAGATATTACTTATACTCTTGATCAAATATTTCACTTAAAATAACTGTATGTTTGCTTTTTATGTTATGATTTTATTCAATATATTTCAATAACATTTTTGATTCAGAGGTTTTTATGAATCCTGTAGTTTCTTCAAATATAGGAAAAGAGTTTTTATTAGATAAAATTTCTATTGATAAAAAAATTATTCCTCAAAATATTACTTCTATAAGTAATATTGAACATGTAAACAATGATATTTTACCTGAAGATAAAAGCTCTATTGTAGATAAGAAAACTTTTTCTTTTACAAAAAAAGATCTTTCTTTTCAGATTTCAAAAAATACAGAAATAAAATCTACTCAATTATCTAAAGGGTTTCAACCTGTTCAATTAGCGAAAGGCATTTCTTATACAGAACAAAATAATCCAAAAGGTGATATTAGAATTGTTTCGGTTGCTCCTGCTCAATTAGGTAAAATAGGTGTTTTGTTTAAACGAGATGGTGAAAGAATTGATATAGATAAAGAGTTTAAAAGCGGTAAATACTTAGTGGTTACAAACGGAACTTTTTTTGGAGGTAGTTTTCCAGCTGGAGATATGAAAGGAACTGAACTTGGTAAAGTAGTTACTAATGATTACAAAAAGAAGCCTCAAACAAAAGGTCTTATTACTGATGGAGAAGATAGAATTGCCAAAAATAGTAATAGTAAAATACATTATGGCAAAATTTCTATTTCTGATGCCAACAAACGATATACATTTGCTATTAGCAAAGATGGTAAGGCAAGTATATTTCAAGGTGGTTTAGAAACTACGAAGCATGAAAATTATAGTGTTCATGATCAAAATAAATATAACATGGCTCTTGGTAGTGGTTTTCTTTTGTTTGATGCTCAACATAATGATGTAAAAAAAGCAAATGATCCTGAGTTACTTCTTAATATAGAATCAAATCCAAATTTTGAACGAACTACTCCTCGTTCAGCTGTTGGTATAAAACCTGATGGTTCTATTCTTTTAGTTCAGTTTGGTGAAGGTGCTGACAGAAAAATAAAAGGTTTTACTATTAATAATGTAGTAGATCACATGAAATCTCTTGGATGCAGTTCTGCCGTAATGTTTGATGGTGGTGGTGCTCCAACTATAAAAGCTATGGATAGTAATGGTAAAGGAATAGTAGATACCAAGCCTTATAATAAACCAGATGATTCTTACAAATCCAACATGTCCTTGATTGTTATTTCCAAATAATTTTAAAGTGAAAAATTATTTTCTTTTATTGCTATTCTTTTTTGTTATTTCTTCTTTTGCTGATGCAAAAGAGCCTTTTATTGATCCCAAAACAGAGCTACTAAGGAAAAACTGGAAGTATCTGAGCTATGATTTAAAAGATATTATAGAAACAGCGGAAGGTGCTAAATTAAAAAAGCCACAAGAATTTTTATCTGATAAAGGCAAACCTGATGATAAGGATCTTGAATACGTTTTTTCTTTGAAGAAAATTGTTTGTAGAGATATAGATATTTTCTCTGGTGGATTTCCTAATTTTTTATGGACTAAATATTTTCCAAATCTTGAAAATTTAGATCTTAGTTGTATTCCTATTGCATCACTCAAAGGGATTGCACATTCTGAAAAAATAAAATCACTTGGTTTAGGTAAGCTTAAACACCCAGAAGAGCTTCTTTTATTGAAGAAGTGTAAGAATTTAAAAAGCTTAAGGATAATTTTAGATAATAACTCAATAAAGTACCTAAAGGAGCTTACTTCACTTGAAGCGTTAACTATTGTTTATAGCCTTAATTTAACTACTATAAAACCTATTCTTAATCTGAACCTAAAGCATCTTTATTTAGGTGATAATAAAGTTTCTGATAAAGAGATTATTCTATTTAAAAAGCTTCATAAAAAATGTTTTGTTGAGTATTAATGACATTACTCATACAAAGCAACCTATTTAATGCATAACTACTTTAAACAGAAAGATAATTTATCTTCTTATCATAGATTTATAATGTAATTTTCTGTATTTGAAGAAAAAAACTTCTTATCACATATAATTACCTCAGGTTTTTTAATTGTTTTAGAATCTATTGTAAATTCTCTAAAAAGTATTTTTTGTATATCTATTTTAAATGAAGGATCAAATCCAAAATGTTCAATGTTGGATTTGATTTGAGCTTTCATATTTTCCCAAATAGTATTATTTTCCTTTATAATAATAATTTTTGAACTTGTTGGTATTCTTTCATTTAAAAAACAGCATACACCTACTGATGAATTAAAATTACTTCCAATACTAGCATATATTATTCCAAATATCCTACTTTCATCGTCTCCATCAAGTGATAAGAATAGAGAACCGAATTTTTCTTCTATCAAGCCTTTATATAAAGTTGTTTGTGAAGAAACTTCTGCAAAAAAATTATTACATTGTCTTATTATTCTAAAAGGTAGTTTCAATATTTCATATTTAGTATCAGTTCCAATATAATATAGGTAATAGTTACCTATCCATGAATCTAAAAAAAGGTTTTTTTCTATTTGTAGAATATATTTAGCGCCTGTTTTTTTGATAAATTTTTTACCCTTTTTTTCTATTGAAATTTCAGCGAGTCTACACAACTCATTATCTAGCAACTTGATAAATTCTGATTGTCTGTTTTTCATGTGTATTTTAAAAATATGTTCTAAATTATAATCACTAATAACTCCAAGGTTTTTTAAAAGATAACAAATAATTCCAATAAATTCCTTAGATATATTTTTTGAAGAGTCATTTTTTATAGTTGGTATAGACTCTCTAAAGAGTTCAATTTTAATGCTATAATTCTTTCCTGATAAGGAATATACTTTGAATGTTTCAGTCATTGTTTTCCACAAATATAATATTGTTTCTACTTCTATTGTTATAGAAATCCTGAGTTATTTCTTTCTTAGTAAATAAAAAAAAATTCCAAATATTTACAAACATCGTATTTTATTTTCCTAAAGCGATATTATATAACCTACTTCTATTGATATTTTTGGAGAGGAATATAGTATTAATGGGTAATGAGGAAAATAAAACTAAAGAAGAGGTTCATAGTTCAAATAATTTTGAAGTTCCTGATTTTATAGGACACATTTCAGATAAGACTTTAGATACTAACACTCTTAAAACTATGGAAGACATAGTAAAACAAGATGATGAAGAGGTTGTAGAAAATGAAATAAAATATCCTTATCCAACAACTGCTAAATGGATACAAGAAGCCCGAATTTCTAAAAAACTTACACAGCGAGCTTTTTCTAAAATATCAGGCATTAGTCACGGAACTATTTCTAATATTGAGATTTCAACTCATAAAGTAAGTGTTGATATTGCGATTACACTTTGTGAAGCATTAGATATAGACATATACGCGTTTTGTTCAAAGCTAGAAAATGAGTATATACAACAATCCATAGTGACCATAAAAGAATCTTTTAAAAATAAATTATTACAGTATGAGTTGAAAAAAAACGAAAAAAAGAATTAATATCCCTATGGTTTTTTTCAGAGAATAATAAATACTGCTTACTTTTTCCTAACTATTTAAGTTTTGTATATTTGCATTGCATATTATCATGCAATGCAAATATACTATTAATTATCTAATTATTATTAGTTTGGAGTTTTACCAATGAAACAAGAAAAAAAACGAGTATCAAAAAAAAATGTTTTTCCTTTATTAACTCTTTTTATTAGTGGCAGTATTATGCTTGGATGTAATAATAGCCAACTGACTTCACCAATAAAACAAGTTGATTCACAACAGATTGAAGCATCAAAAAGAGCTTCCGAAGTTTTAAAACTTCATGGAATATCTTTTGAAGATTTGAAAAACAAAGATGCTAAAGAAGCAGATAATTTTTTAAAAAAGAATGGGTTTTCTATGCTAGACCTTTATAAAGAATCAAACTCGATGAAAGGATTTAATACAAAATTTATATTTCCTTGGAAGAACCAATTTTGTGATGGTAAATGGTACAGTTGGTTTTGTATTTCTGATTGGTGGATGTTCAGTAGAATGGGCTGTAATGGACCATGTTCATAAAAATATGAGTACATTTGACTGTATATAACAGCAAAAAATATTCTAATTTGTATAAATTAGAATATTTTTTTACTTTACTTGTAAAACATTTCTGTTTAGCAAAGAGTATTTATATATAAAATAACAAATTAACATTTCTTATATTTAAAAAATAGCTAAAAAGAGTTAATATATAGTATAAAGATTATGTTACATAAAAATAATCTTCTTTTATTCTAATTACTTGTATAATCTAAATAAAGAAGAAGATAGAGAATATAGTCACTTCTTAATAGTTTTCCATTATCATAGAGTGAAACTATTGATTTAATTGTATAGTTACTAGAAGTTCTTAGTTTATCAATATCATCTTTTGATATGTACTTAAGTAGTTCACTGGTTGCTAAAAATGGAGGTATTATTGAAGTATCACTTTCTACGTCAGGTAAACCCATAAAATATTGACTATTAGAAAATCTTAAAACCATTTTATGATTATTTGCTATACCTTGGTAATAGATTGTTAGAGTATGATTATAGTCATCTGAATAACATTCTGAATCAGAGTAACTAGACATTGGATGTGCAATTAATAATATTCCAGTAGCTTCTCTTTTTAGAAAATCACATTTTGAGTATGCCAAAGATGGTAATGTGATTATTAGTGATATTATTGATGATAGAATTATTTTTTTTATCATAATTACCTTAACCGTGAATTTTTTTCATTAATATTTTCCAAACAATAAATAGAATGACAAATATCCAAAACCCATAAATTATGAGATAGCCGATATGTCCATTTTTATCTTCCAGCATGTGCATAATATAGTTCATGATTAAATCTTCTTTATTTTTTTAGAATCACATTTTATACATTGAACACTTAGAATATTGTGTTTGACACACTTAGTGCATAGAACCGTTCCGCAGTCTATGCAACGCCACATTAACCTACTTTCAGAAAGCCAACCTCCAGTGTTAGCATAACCGCAAAATTGACAGGGTAATTTAGATGTCATTGTTTATTACCATCCTTTTGAACCCCAATTAGAACCTTTATCAACTCCACAATATCTTTGTAGTGCTATTTGATAGTCTTCTTCTGAATAGCTTGTTTCTTGAGTAAAGTTTAGCTTACTGTCAAAGTGTCCTACTTGTTTTTTTGAATTATTATCCCAAACTTGTTTTTTGCCATTAGTTAGGTTTTCGATTCTAAATATTTTTCTATTTATAGCTGTATGAATGTCATGAATGCTGATGTATTCCATAGTGTTAAACCTTTTGTACTAATCAATATAACCAACACAAGTATAGTTATTACTTCCACATCTAGGGCATCCACCAGAACCAGACCAGCAACCACTCCCATTAAAAACACCAGAAGAATGACCTTCAAATGGACAATCTTTGCAAATCCATATTTTTGCTCCTGATTCAGTACTTCCGCATCTAGGACAACATCTATATCCCATTGACTTACTCCTTTTATATTTTTAAGTAACATAATCTTTATTACGTTACATAAGATTTACATTGTTTAACATATATTATATACTTGCAAAGGTGATGAAATTCTTACCAAAAAAATAACAAATTACATGGTATTTTCATAAAAAGGTATGCAAAAAAATTTATGTTAGAAATTTTTATCTAAACTCCAAAAATGGAAGAAGAAAACTTAGAACAGCTTGAAATGGTAAAAAATGAAATAACTTATTCTAAAGATAATTTTTTATCATTCCAAAAAGAAGAATTTCAAAAAAAAACTTTCCTTGATGTTCTTAACAATGAATTTCTTATACAATTTCCTTCTCATGAAACAAAATCTGCTTATAAAAGAGATATATCTCATTTTTTTTTTCAATTAAATGTAGTCTATCTTTCAGATTTAGCTTTTATTCATTTCTCAGACGTTTCAAAGGCAGTCACCGAATATATATACTCTTTTAAAAAAACACCTGATAAAAACCCCAATAGGATCTTAAATCCCAAGACTATAAACAGAAAAGCCTATTCTTTGTCGTCTTTTTTTAATTTTTTAGTAGATACTTATGATTATGCAAAGAATCCTGTTGCTAAATTTAAACCAGAACAAGCAAACAAGACAAGTAATACCCAAAGCCTTTCCAGAGGTGAAATACAAGAAATTCTTAGCTGTCTTAAACAAAACTACAAAACAAGCAAAAGAAACTACAGAAACTATTTATTAGTTAGTTTTATGTTTGTATTTGCACTTAGAAGAAATGAAGTAGCTAATTTACAATGGCAAGATATTTATTTTAATGCAGAAAAACCATATCTTGAAGTGTATCAAAAAGGAAGAAGTCTTAAACAACTTCCCCTCCCTGCCCCATTACAGAGTTTATTATTAGAATTTAAAGAAAATTTTGCTTCAGATACTTCCTATATTTTTACGCCTATTATTAATAATTCTACCAAAGATACCTTAAAACCACTCTCTAACACTCAAATAAATAGAATTGTTTCTGATATAGTTAAAGAGATTATCCCTGACAAGAATATAACTCCTCATTCTTTTAGAAAAACATTTATTGAAATAGCGTTATCAAATAATGTTTCTTTAGTCGATATAATGAATGGTACAGGTCATTCTTCAGTAGAAATGGTTAAATATTATGATAGTAGAAGTAATTTAGATAATAATGCTGTAAATGTTGTTTATATTGGTATTCTTTAATTTAT
>JBBTGK010000276.1:0-5340 GCA_038060635.1 Cyanobacteriota bacterium
AACAACATATTTTTCTATAGCAGAAAGTTTTAAATTTATTCAACTTAATGATAAAGATGTTTTTTATGATTTAGGTTGTGGAACAGGTAAAACTGTTTTTACTGCTAATGTTGTTTTTGGAGCAAAATCAACGGGTTTAGAAATTGTGGAAGATTTTGTTGATAATGCAAATGAAGTAGTTAAATTATTAAAACTAGAGAAAATTACTTTTATAGAAAAAAGTATTTTTGAACATAATCTAAAAGATGGAACTGTTTTTTATGTAACTCCAACTTGTTTTGACGAAGAAAATATGAAAAAGCTTTCTAAAAAATTTAAAGATCTTCCAAAAAATTCAAGACTTATAGTTCTTAGTAAAAGAATTGATTTACCAAATTTAAAACCACTTGGAAGTAAAATGCTTTTTTATTCTTGGGGTAAAGCGGAAACTTTTTATTATCAGGTTGTATAATCTAAAATAAATAATGATGAGGTTAAAATATGTCTAACACATTAGGTATAAGAAAATTTGATTTTGTTGAATTTTATGTAGGTTCTGCAAAAACAACAGCTTATTGGTTTGCAAAATCATTAGGTTTTGAAATTAAAGGTTATAAAGGCCCAGAAACAGGTGTAAGATATACAGTTTCTTATTATCTTTCAAAAAATAATATAAAATTTGTTATTACCTCTTTTTTAAAACCATCGAATTTTGAAGTAATGAATTTTGTTAATACTCATGGAGATGGAGTAAAAAGATGGGCTTTCGAAGTTGATGATGTTTTAAGAGCATATAATTATGCATGTGAAAACTCTGCTGTACCTTCGTCTAAACCAAAAAGACTTGAAGATGAAAATGGTAGTGTTGAAATGGCTAGTATAAAAGTTTATGATGATTCTGAAATAGTTTTTATAAACTATGATAATTATAAAGGCATTTTTCAACCTCATTATTCAAAACCTATTCATAAAAATGATTTATCTAAAAAAAGAGAGACTCTTTTACAAGAAATTGATCATATAGTTGGAAATACAAGAGTTAATGAAATGGATTATTGGGTAAACTATTTTAATAAAACAATGGATTTTGAAAGATATATTTATTTTGGACCTGGTGATATTTCAACTCAATATTCTTCATTGCTTTCTAGTGTAGTAAGAAGTAAAGATAATGTAATAAAAATGCCTATTAATGAGCCTTATAAGGGGCTTAGAAAATCTCAAATACAAGAATATATAGATGAATATAATGGAACTGGAGTTCAACATATAGCAATTTCTAGTAGCAATATTATAGAAAGTATTGAAGCTTTAAGAGAAAATGGTATTGAGTTTTTATCTGTTCCAGATAGATATTATGAAGAGTTAAAAGAAAAAAATCTTCCAATAAAAGAAGATATAGATGAATTAAAAAAACATGGTATTTTACTTGATTTTGAAGGTGATGGTTATTTATTACAACTTTTTACAAAACCAATAGGAGATAGACCAACATTCTTTTTTGAAATAATTCAAAGAAGAGAAAAAACCGAAGGTTTTGGTCATGGTAATTTTCAATCTCTTTTTGAAGCTATTGAGAAAGAGCAAGAATTAAGAGGGAATTTATAGATTTTTTTTATTAAAACTAATTTATCTAGGGATCTTATTTTCCAATGGGCTAAAGCCACATTGTTCAATATAAAACTAGATAAATTTAATTTAGAAGTATTAATTTAGCTTTTTGATTTAGATATCCAAAAACAATAGCTTTTTGGTTATATTTATTTCCAATTTCAATTGCGTTTTCTTTTGAAATTCCAATAATTAAAATACTTTTTTCTGGTTTCCATTCTGAATTTTCTCCTTTTCCTTCACCTTCAAAAAAAATAAATTCTTTTTCAATCTCTTTTATTAAATTTTTTTGGGCTATTAAATTTTCTTCTTCTGTTTTTAAAATTGACATAGGATTATAAGCTGTAATATATGCCCAAGAATTTTTTTCTACTTTTTTAAGTATTTTATCTACTTTAGGTGTTTTTTTATCTATATTAATGATTATTTTAGGTTTAAAAATAATATAATCTGTTTTATAATAAAAATGTAATAACTTGTCTTCAATATTTTTTTTATTTAAATCTTGCATTTTTTATAAATTTATCTAAAATTTTAAAATAATATTATTATAAATCAAATTTAATTAATTATTTCTTTTTATTTCATTATATCTAAAAATATAATTAATTTTAAAGTAATTTCAATTATTACTTATATTATTCTTTCATTAAAGAAATATTAAAAAGGATGTAATTAGATACTTTTAGTTTAAAAAGCTGATACTGTTAGTAACAATGTGTAACAATTATAAAGTTCGAGGTTTTATGAAAAAACAATCTAAAATATTTAGTTTATCTATATTATTTTTGGTGTTATCATCAAGTTTATATTCATGTACAAATTCATCTACAATAGATGCTTCTAAAAATCAGTCCAACGCTTTAAGTAGTAATAGTGAATTATCTTTAGGATTTGATGATAATTTTGCTTTTTCTTCAATATATGAAAACGAAGGTATTTTTGTTGATAGTGAAATAATAGCTAATCAAAAGGAAAATTTTAATACAAAAGCATTACTAGATGCAGTTCCACTCACTATGCCAGTTACAACAAGTTTAAATGGTATTACAAGTATTGTAGTAAATCTTAAAGCAACAATAGATGTATCTGCTGATATTTTATCAAGTATAGGTAGAACTGATTTTGATGTTAAAACTAGTACTGTTTTATCTGCAAAAAATGCAGATGGTTCTACAAAAAATTCAATTGAATTAGAATACAAAAATAAAGAGACAGGAACAGTAAAAAATGAAACGCTTTCTAAAACATATTTAAAAAATAATGATATTGAAATTGTTCATAACCTTAGAGTAAATTTTAATGGATATACTAAAACATCAACAAGAATAAAAACAGTAAAAAATAATGAGCTTACTACTCAAACTCAATCAAAAACAACTCTTTCAAATGGAACTACAATAGATATAATAGAATCAAGAAATAAAAACAATTCATTAGATGGTTCTGGAACAATAGAAATAAAATCCTCTAATGGTAAAAGTAAAATGTATGCTATTGATACAAATGTAAATGCAATGGGTAAACTTTCTATTAATGCAAAAGATAAAGAAAAAAATATTGATATAAAAATTACAGATAAAACAAAATATACTGCTACAACAATAGTAACAAGTAATGGAGTAAGTAAAACTTCTGAAATAAAAACAGATATATCTAGTGAAAGTTCTTTAAAGTAAATTTAGTAAAAGAATAAAATTGCAAAATATATTTTTTAAAAAATATATTTTGTAGGGAAGGCTTTAAAAGCCTTCCTTTTTATATAGTTACCAAATAATGTGATTAAAGAAATGTACAGGGCAAAAATTACGAGTTTAAAAGAAAATATTTTCGTAGGGAACATTTTAAAAATGTTCCTCTTTAAACCCAGTACCAATAAAAAAATTTCAGTTTTTTGTTGAAAAAAGAATATAAATTAAAGTATAATTTTATCAGGAGATTTTTTGTTGAGATTTGAGACATGTCAAAAAAAAGTTTAATTCTTTCTTTTATCATAAATTCAGTTTTTATTTTTTCTTGTTCGATAGATAAAAATACTACAAATAAAGTTATTCAAGAAAATAAACCAATTATTAATAATGATACAGTTATTAAAACAGACGAAAGTAAAAATACATATCCAGATTTTAAAGATTCTAATTTAGAATTACCTGATGTATTAATTTTAGAAAAATCAGAAGAGCTTCAAATAATTGATAAAAAAGGAAATATTAAAAATAAGATAAATATTGATAAATCAAATCATACTATTATTAAAAAAGGTAAATCAACTATTTTTTTAATTGATAATGGAAAAGGAATTAGAATTGTAAATTATGAAACAGATAAGGAAATTTATATTCCTTTTAGTGAAAAAATTACTTATTATCAGCAATCAAAAAACAAGATTGTTTTTAATTCTGAGCAGGATGATAGTTTAAATGTAGTTGATATAAATGGAAATATTATTAAAATACCACAAATTTCTCATAATGATGTTTATTTATTATATGATAATGATAACTCTATTATTTTTCAAAAATATGAAAATAATAAAAAACAACTTTATACATCTGATTTAAAAGGAAATATAAAATATATAACAGAAATAAGTGGAGAAGATCAAAAATTATTTTCTTTATCTCAAGATAATAAAAAAGTTACTTTTCTTTATCAAGATTCTCTTTATTCTATTAATATAGATGGGACTAATAAAATAAAATTAATTGACAAAGCTGAATATAGTGATAAATTTGAGCATGTTGAGTTTGGTGAATCTAAATTTAGCCCAGATAATAAATACCTGTTATATTCTCAGTTACGCACACATTTATCTTATCTAACAGAAATTTCTTCAGTAGCAGAAATTCATTTAATAAGATCAGAACAAGATATAACAAAATCAGATAAAAATGCTATAAATTTTGTTATTTATGGTTCTGGTGAATATGAATGGATTAATAATGATTCTTTTGTATTTAAGAAAATAAAAGAATCTACACCTAAAAATGTGAAGGTAAAAATTGAAGATTTAGGTAATAAAATTAATTTTATTGAAACAGATTATATTAAAATTGACAATGAAATAAATTATAAAAATATTAAAATACCTGAAGACTACCAAATAGAAGATGTAGAAAAATCTTCTGATAACAAAAAAATAGCCTATACAGTGTTTAATTCTAAATATTACTATAGTTGTCCTTACGTAAGCCAATCTTTTAAAATAAATTATTCTCAAAATTATTGTCCTACTTTTGAAAAAGATAGAAATGAAGCTAAGATTTTTCTAAATATTTCTGACCCTGATGGAAAAAATGAAGTAAACTTATTTGAATTTGACTTAAGTTCATTCAAATATCTAGATACTTTTATTTGGTCTAATGATAATAAGTTTTTATTTATTGAATATAACTATAAATTATATGTTTATAGTTTAGAAAAAAATAAAATGTATCAAATTTTTGATGAAAATTCAACTTTGATGAATAGACTTGTTAGGAGAAAATTTTTTGAAAATAATGTTTTTGTAGAATAAATAAAAGAAAGTATCCATTATAATTATTAACCTATGATTGAATTTGATATAATCTATATAACATGAATACTAATCTCAGCAACTCTAATGTTATTTTTTAAAATCTAAAATACTACCAGAATAAAAAAAGACTTCACTCAAATATAAAAATATCTGAATAAAGTCTTTTTCAAATTCTAAAATAAAAAATCCTCGGACTGAAGTACCGAGGTATTTTAGGATCGTGAATTATT
>JBBTGK010000277.1:0-1995 GCA_038060635.1 Cyanobacteriota bacterium
AAGGGTTTGCAAATTTCTGGTCTGGTCTGGTCTGGGTAAATTTCTACTTAAATTTCAAAATGATCGTCAAAATTTTGACGTTTCTAGCGGAGGTTTAGATCTTGATCATTCCTCTTTTTGGATAAATGCAAAAAGAAATGATAAAAATTGGGAAGAAATTTCAAATTTTGACAGAAAAAAAATTAATGCTTGGTCTTGCCAAGAATATACTTTTATGGAAAATAATATAATTCAAGGTGTTTATTATAATCCAGATATAATTTTCAATTATGAGTAGAGTAAAGTTTTTAATTACATATAATAAAAAATAGAACAATATTTTAGAAAAGTTTTATTTTCATGATACCTAATTGAGTGTATAATACAGATTGCATAATAATATATCATAAAAGGGATATTAATGATGTCAGAAGCAGAAGTTTTATTTTCGATAACAAAAGATCATCTTGATACAGGTCTAAGAGGCTTTCCCGTAGGATATTGTACAACAAGTTCCGTTGATCCTCTATTAGGTTTGTACTATGGTGGTTACCAAATAGCAGATCTTGCCTATAAAGATCCAGAAGAAATTATATATTTACTTTTTAATAGGGAGTTACCTACAAAAGAACAATTAGGTGATTTTAAAAAAGAATTAGCAAAACATTCTAAACTTAACCCAAATGTCATAGAACAACTTAAACACTTACCAAAAACTGGACATCCAATGAAATGGCTTATGGCAGGTTTAAATTTTATGGGAATGTATGCAGGTACATCAAACTATAGAACAGATGCAATGAATGTTGTCGCTCAATTACCTGAATTAGTTGCAGCTATTTACAGAATAAGATCTGGATGGGGTGATACAATTGAATCTAAGCCAGAACTTGGTTATATGGAAAATTTTGTTCACATGATGAATACTCCAAATGCAACAGAACATTTTACAGAGCTTATGAGAGTTTTTAATATTTTACACATGGATCATGGTGGCGGAAACCTATCTACCTTCGTTGGTAAAGCAATTGGTTCAGGTCAAGAAGATATGTATGGTTCTTTAATGGGTGCAATGTCTGCTTTAGCTGGCCCTTTACACGGAATGGCAAATCAAGAGTGTCTAAGGTTTTTAAAAACATCACTTGAAAATGTTGCAGATCCTACCGATGAAACCGCTGTAAATCAATATATCGATAAACTTTTTGAAACAGGTGGAAAATTATATGGTTTCGGTCATGCTGTTTTAAGAGTTGAAGATCCAAGAGCTACAGTTCAATATGCTTTAGGAGAAAAAATAGCCCCATATAATAAGCTATTTAGAATGGCTGTTTCTATGAGAAAATTGGGTACAGAGTTTTTGAAAAAACAACCAAAAGTTTCTAATCCTTATCCTAATGTTGATGCAGTTTCTGGTTCTTTATTAACATCTGTTGGATTACTAGATGAAGAGTATTACACTGTTTTATTTGGTCTTGCAAGATGTGTTGGTATTGCTGCTCAAATTGTGTATGATAGATTAGATGCAAGAGCTGGTAAAGGTACTCCTATAATAAGACCTAAGTATGTTTACTCTGGTCCTAAAAGATAATAATTATATAGCCTAAAAAACAGGGGATTTTATAAACTCCCTGTTTTTTTTTTGATTTAAAACTTTATAAAAATATTACAAAAAATCTAATTAATATTTTTTTATAAATTCAGTAATAATCATAAAAAATAGAATTATTTACTATTCATTTTCTAACTGTTATAATGCAGTGTTAAGATAATTCCGTGATTTTTTATCAATTGGGTAATGTTATGTCAAATAAATTAGTAAGTTTAAGAATTGAAGATAGGGTTGGTATATTATCTCTAAATAATCCACCAGTAAATGTTTTAAATAAAAAATTATTAGATGATTTAGATGAAATTTTGTCAGAAATTGAAAAAAATGATGAAATAAAAGTAATTGTTCTTACAGGAGAAGGAAATGCTTTTGCTGCTGGAGCAGATATTAAATCTATGCCTGAAATT
>JBBTGK010000277.1:2005-14096 GCA_038060635.1 Cyanobacteriota bacterium
TGCAGGTGGAAAAGAACTTGCATTAAAAGGTCAAAGTGTTTTTAATAAATTAGAAAAAATGGATAAACCTTCTATTTGTTTTATAAATGGAGTTGCTCTTGGTGGAGGATTAGAACTTGCTATGTCTGCTGATATGAGAGTTGCCTCTGAAAAAGCAAAAGTAGGTCAACCAGAAATAAATTTAGGAATTATTCCTGGATATGGTGGAACTCAAAGATTAACAAGATTGATAGGTAAACCTAAAGCTAAATATTTAATTTTAACAGGTGATACTATTACAGCAGAACAAGCAAAATCTATTGGTTTAGTAAATGCTGTATATCCAGCAGAAAATGCAATGGAAAAAGTTATGGAAACTGCTAAAAAAATGGCTAGTAAATCTATGATGGCATTAAAATATGCTAAAAAAGCAATCGATGAAGGTAATGAACAAAATTTATATACCTCTTTAGAAACAGAAGCTCATTACTTTGGTTTAGCTTGTGATACTGAAGATAAAAATGAAGGTATAAAGGCTTTTATGGAAAAAAGACAAGCTAATTTTCAAGATAAATAATGACAAAAGTAATATCTATAATTGATACAAACAATAAAGCTGGAAAAACAACAAATTCAGTTAATATTTGTACTTGGTTAGCTCTTTTAGGGAAAAAAGTTCTTTTAATTGATTTAGATCCTAATGCAATGGCAACATCTTTTTTTCTTGAAGAAAATTTAATTGTTAATGTTACTCTTGAAGATGTATTTATAGAAGAAAAACCTCTTAGTGATGCTATTATTGAATCTCAAGTTAGAAATCTATATATAGTTCCTTCAATAAATATGAATGAACACTTTATACATGATATTTTTGAAGAAAATATTTTTATATTAAGAGATTATATAGATAATTTAGATGAGAAATTTGATTATATTTTTATAGATAACTCAATTTCTGATCCTGTATTTATGAATACTATTTTTAATTCCTCTGATCAAATTATTTTATTAGTAAGAGTTGATGAAAGTACAGAGCAAGAAATTGTTAATAATATAGATAAAATATTTGAAATAAAAGAAAATAGCAATAAATGGCTTGAAATATCAGGAATACTTTTTAATTTTTATACAGAAAATATGAAATCAAAAGAAATAATTAATAATTACAAAGAAAAATTTGGAAATATCGTTTATAAAACTATAATACCCAAAAACCTTACTTTATCGGAATCTTTTAATTCATTAAGTCCTATAGCTCTTTATGATATAAAATCTTTTGTAAGTGATATATATTTAAGATTAGCAAGAGAGTTTTTACAAAATAATGAACTTAAAATATGAAATCAAAGAAGCTATTTTTCTTGAAGAAAAAAATTTTCACTTAATAAATTTTTTAAGTACAGGATATTGGGTAGGTGAAGAAGTTTTAGCTTATTATGATGATTCTGGTAAATTAGCAAAAGGTGATTTATTAGGTCAACTTATTTTAGTAGAAAATTGTATAAAACTAATTTTAGATGAATTTACAACAGGTTTGTATAAAACTAATTTTATGTTTGTTGAAGTAAAAAAATCAGATTTTAATAGAAAATATGACGAAACTTTACTTAAAAATTGGGTAGGATGGACAACAAAACATAAAAAATATGAATTAATAGAACCTAAAGAATATAAATGGATAATTAAAATTTAATGAATATAGAAATATACGATAAAAATAATATCGATGATTTAAAAATAGTTGATAAATATGATAATTTAGTAATAAAGCAATATTCTTTACCATTAATAAAAAATGGGTTATTAAATCATTTGGATAATATTGATGCAGAAATGCAATTACTTTGTGTTGAAGAAAATGTTTTTCCTATTGTTATAAGTAATTTAAAACCAAAAGTAAAAAATTCTTATGTTTGTTCTGCTACGACACATTATTTGGATTATGCTAAAGATGAAATAAATATGGAATTAGCAGATCAAAAAATGCTAAAAACTTTTTCTGGATATGCTATTGATTTTTTTAAATTCTTTTTTGAGAAGATGGATTTTGAAAAAACTGTTTTTGTTAATAATTTATTATTATCAACTAATTTATATCCTGATTTAGATCTTAATGTACTTGAAAAAACTCTAGCTTTTTTAATAAAAAAATTTCCTGACTATCCTATTATGTTTAAATCAGTTAATAAAGAATTCAATACTAATATCATGAATAAATTAGAGTCTTTAGATTGTGTTAGAATTTTTAGTCGTCAAGTTTATGTTTTAGATCCAAAATTAGAAGAATATAAGCAAAAAAATAATTATTATAATGATTTACGATTAACAAAAAAAACGAAATATATTTGGGAAGAAATAAAATCACCTGAAAATATAGATTTAACCAGAATAAAAGATTTATATAGATTTTTGTATATTGATAAATACTCTCAAATGAATCCACAATTTAATGAAAAGTTTTTTTTAGAAACCATAGGCAACCCGATGTTTACTTATAAATTATTAAAAAAAGATAATGTTATTTGTGGTGTTTTAGGTTATTTTAACAGAAACAATACAATAACTGCACCTATAGTTGGTTATGATACTTCTATAGATCAAAAAGATGGTTTATATAGACTTATTATTTTTGAAATGATGCAAGATTCTATAAAAAATAATTGGATTTTAAATATGAGTTCTGGTGTATCTAAATATAAAATGATGAGAGGTGCAGTTGGTACAACGGAATATAATATGGTTTATTATAAGCATCTAAAAAAGACACAACAAATACCTTGGTTCATTTTTGAAAAATTAACCAAAAATGTTATTGAAGTTGTAGCAAAAAAATATCAGCTATAGTTTTTCTTATTATATTAAAAAACTATCTTACCACAAGACCTTGTTGTTCTCTTACAGAAAAAAGATCAATAGCTTTTTTGTAGTAAGTAATAGCATCTTTAAAATTAAGTGTATCCGAATAAACATCAGCTAAATTATTATATAAATGAGGATTATCTGGATTTATACTAATAGATTTTTTGAAACTTTGAATAGATTTCTCTTTTTTACCCATTTCATTGTAAATAAAACCTAGATTTTTATAAACTTCATCATTTTTAGAATTTATTTTAACCACTTTTTTATAACAATCAATTGCTTCTTTATACTCTTTTTTCTTTTGATATATCAAAGCTAAATTAAAATAACACTCTTCATTTCTATCATTGAGAAGAATAAATTTATTATAAAAATTAAGTGCATTTTTAAAATCTTCTTTTTCTTTATACAAATTACCTAAATTTAAATATGGATATTCATAACTAGGATTTATTTTTATCGCTTTTTTATAATATTCTATAGCTTTTTGAGAATCTTTCATATTTTTATAATAAATAGTTCCTAATCCATTATAAGGAAATTCAAAATTAGGATTAATTTCTATAGATTTATTATAATATTGTATGGCATTATCATAATCACCCAATTGATTATAAATATTACCTAACCCATTATAAGGATACTCATCTTTAGGATTTATAATAATCATTTTTCTGTAGCATTCTACAGATCTTTCATATTCACTTAATTCAAAATAAATAATTCCTAACGCATTATAAGTATAATCATCTCTTGGGTTAAGTCTTAATGCCATTAGACAATATTCTATAGCTAAATCATAGTTTCTAAGTGAAAAATAAACCATAGCAAGTCTATAATAAGCTGTATGGTAGTTTCTATTTATATGAATTGCTTTTTCATAATATTCTATAGCTTTTGGGTAATCAGTTGCTTCATTATAAAAATCGCCATAGTTTTTCCAAAAAATGTCAAACCTATTTTGAGATGAGGCTATTTTTTCAGAAAGTTTAAGGGCTTCATCTTGTTTATCTTTATCGCCCAATTTTCCCATAGACTCATACAAACCAGCCAAAGACTTATAGGTAAAAACATTAGTTTCTATAGCTTTTTTAAAAGACTTTGAAGCCTTTTCATATTTTTCTTGTCTATAATAACTAAGTGCTGTTTCGTAATATCCCATGTTTTTTCTTTTTCCTTAATAAAGCAAGAAATAGATCTATTAACTTATTAACAAAATAATTATATTATATATTTTAGTTTTTTTGCAGATAAATTACTATAAATCTTTTAAAGCTTTTATTCCAGGTAGTTCAATTCCTTCTAAAAATTCTAATGAAGCTCCTCCACCTGTTGATATATGACTAAAAGAATCTGTTAAACCAGCTTTTTCTATTGCTGAAACAGAATCTCCACCACCTACAATTGTTATTGTTCCTTTTTTTGTTAAATCAGCTAAAATATGAGCTACTTCATTAGTTCCATTTGAAAAAAGATCATTTTCAAAAACTCCTAAAGGTCCATTCCAAACTACTGTTTTCGCTGATTTTAAAACTTCTTTTATTTCTTCTATGGTTTTAGGCCCAACATCAAAACCAGATTTATTCTCTGGTATTTCTTCGACTATAGATATATCTGTACTTTCTAAACTTTCTGCTACAACATGATCTTTTGCAATAACAAGATGACAATTCAATTCTTTAGCTTTTTTTATAATTTCAAGTGCAGTTTCCAAAAAATCATTTTCAACTAAAGATTTACCAATACCTTTATTTTCTGCTTTTAAAAAGGTGTATGTCATTGCTCCACCAATTATTAAAGAATCTGTTTTTTCGATAAGATTTTTTAAAACACCAATTTTTGAAGATATTTTTGCCCCTCCTATTATTGCAACAAAAGGTTTTTCTGGATTTAATGCCTTTGAAAGAAAATTAATTTCTTTTTCCATTAAAAAGCCTGCATAGGCAGGAAGAAAATTTGCAATTCCTGCTGTAGAAGCATGAGCCCTATGAGCAGTTCCAAAAGCATCATTTACATAAAAATCTGCTAATTCAGAAAGTTTTTTTGCAAAATCTAAATTATTTTTTTCTTCCTCAGGATAAAATCTAACATTTTCTAATAAAAATAAATTACTATTAGATTTAGCTATTGTATTTTTTATCTCTTCACCAATACAATCATTCAAGAACTCTATATTTATATTTAGTTTGTTTTTCATATATTCAGCTACTGGTAATAACGAATATTTTTCTTCTTTTCCTTTTGGTCTTCCCAAATGAGATACTAAAAATACTTTAGCTCCATTTTCAAGTAAATAATTAATTGTAGGTAAAGTTGAAACTATTCTTGTATCATCAGAAATTTGCTTATCCTTTATAGGTACATTGAAATCAACTCTTACAATAACTTTTTTATTTTCTAAGTCATTTTTACTTAATTGAGTTACACTTGCTTTATTCACGAATTACACCAAAGATATTAATAATTTCCTAAAAAAATTATACAAGAATTATAATTAATCATCAATATAATCAAATAAATCAGGTGTATAATATAATGATATATTTTTAAAGATTAAATTTTGTTTTTTTCTTGATTTAAGAAATTGGAGAAAATCTAATGAAAATAAGGCTTATGTATCCAGGTAGTAATTCTATGTTGGAATTTAAACTTGATAAGGGTGAAGCTATAAAAGCTGAATCTGGTGCAATGGTTGGAATGTCTAGCAATGTTGATGTTGAAGGCAGAATGGAAGGCGGTATTTTAGCTGGTCTTGGTAGAGCTTTATTTTCTGGTGAAAATTTCTTTTTTCAAACCTTAAGAGCTACCAGAGGTGATGGCAATGTTCTCTTAGCACCTTACTCAGTAGGAGATGTTTTTGTTTTAGAACTTGATGGAACAACAGAATATAATGTAGAAAAAGGCGGTTATTTAGCTTCAGAAGAATCAATAACTATAAGTACCCAAGCACAAAATATTGCTCAAGGTTTTTTTAGTGGAGAAGGTTTTTTTATTTTAAAAATTGGTGGAAGAGGAAAAGTTGCATTAAGTTCTTTTGGTGCAATTCATGAAGTTATTTTAGCACCAGGTGAAGAGTATATTGTTGATAATGGACATTTAGTGGCTTGGCCTAGTTATATGACTTATAACATTGAAAAAGCTTCCGCTGGTTGGATTTCTAGTTTTACTTCTGGTGAAGGATTAGTATGTAGATTTAGAGGACCTGGAAAACTATATATGCAAACAAGAAATCCTTCAGCTTTTGGAAGTTTTATAAAAGGTCTTGTTCCAATAACAAAATCTTCTAGCAGCAGTAGTAGTAGTGGTGGTTCATTACTAGGAAATATCATAGATCTTGCAACTTAAAGGAATTATTTTATGAAATCGAGATTACTTTATCAAGGAACAAATTCTGCTGTTGAATTTTTTCTTAACAAAAATGAATCTATAAAAGCAGAGTCAGATGCAATGCTTTCCATGTCAGCAACGATTGATGTTGATGGAAAAATGGAAGGAGGTGTGTTTGCTGGTTTAGGCAGAATGCTATCAGGTGAAAAGTTTTTTTTCCAAACACTAAAAGCATCCAGAGGGGAAGGACATGTTTTATTAGCTCCTTCAAAACCAGGCGATATTTGTCTTTTAGAGCTTGATGGAACAACTGAATATAGTGTACAAAAAGATGGTTTTTTAGCTGGAACTGATAATATTAAAGTTTCAACTCAAATGCAAAATTTAGTTAAAGGGCTTTTTAGTGGCGAAGGTTTTTTTATTCTAAAAATTGGTGGGGTAGGTACATTAGCACTAAGTGCTTTTGGTGCAATTCATGAAATAAATCTTGCTCCAGGAGAAGAAATGATTGTTGATAATGATCATTTGGTTGCTTGGCCTTCTACAACTTCTTATACAGTAGAAAAAGCGTCTGCAGGATGGATTTCTAGTTTTACTTCTGGAGAAGGTTTTGTATGCAGATTTAAAGGTCCTGGTAAAATATTTATTCAAAGTAGAAATATTAATTCTTTTGCCAATTGGATAAAAGGTTATGTTCAAAAAGTAAAATAATATTAAGGTGAAAATAAGATGAAATTAGAAGTTTTATACCCTGGTACAAATGCAATGGTCAGATTTGACCTTGAACAAGGCGAAAAAATAAAATCTGAATCAGATGCAATGGTAGCTATGTCCCCTACAATTTCCCTTGAAGGAAAACTAGAGGGAGGTGTTATGGCTGGTTTAGGAAGAATGTTAGCTGGTGAAAAATTCTTTTTTCAAACATTAGTAGCTCAAAGAGGTAAAGGATATGCTTTACTTTCACCATCGATTCCTGGAGATATACATGTTTTAGAATTAGATGGTTCTGTTGAATATAATGTACAAAAAGATGGTTTTTTAGCTGCTGAAGATTCAATTACAATAAATACCAAAATGCAAAATTTAGCTCAAGGTTTATTAAGTGGCGAAGGTTTTTTTATTTTAAAAGTAAGTGGAAGAGGAAAAGTTGTATTAAGTTCCTTTGGTGCTATTCATGAAATTAATTTAGGTGTTGGTGAAGATTATACAATTGATAATGGTCATTTAGTAGCATGGGCTAGTTCAACTCATTACACAATAGATAAAGCATCATCAGGTTGGATTTCTAGTTTTACATCTGGTGAAGCTCTTGTTTGTAGATTCAGAGGACCTGGTAAAATTCTTATACAAAGTAGAAATGCTGATAATTTTGGTATTTGGCTAAATGGTATTATAAGAAAATAATTCTAAGATTAAAATAAATCTATTTTTAATTAGTTTAAAATATTCTTAAAGTTTAGCAGAATGAATTTTTTTTTCAAAAATATGATTTTGTTTTAATACAAACAGGTTCTAGTAATCTAGTAATTATTATTAGATATTAATATTTTTAGATTTTTTTATAAAAAGTCTTTATCTTGAACTTGATTAATGTATAATAAAAATGCTTTTTGATAAACAAAAAGAAACTCATGATTTTTTTAAAAGGAGCGAGTAAATGCCTCATGTAGTAACTGAGCCATGTATTGGCACAAAAGACAAAGCCTGTGTTGGTGTTTGTCCAGTAGATTGTTTCTATGAACTTGAAGATCAATTAGTTATCAGTCCAGATGAATGTATTGACTGTGGTGCTTGTATTGATGTATGCCCTGTTGTTGCAATTTTCCCTGATGATCAAGTTCCTGAAAAATGGTCTTCTTATACACAAAAAAATGCAGATGCTTTTGCAAATGGAACACCACCAAAAGCTGAAGCGGGTAAATAAGCTAAATTAAGTACATTGAACAACGGTTTTATGTTTAATTCAATGTGCTTTTTTATTTAAAAATTACTATTTAGAAAGTAAATTATTTTGAACAAGATCATATATTTTTTATTTATAATCTCTGGTTTTTCTGGGCTTCTATACGAAGTAGTTTGGGCTAGATATTTAAAAATATTTTTAGGACATTCTTCTTATGGACAAATACTAACCCTTGTTATATATATGGGTGGAATAAGTGTTGGTTCTTTTTTGGGTGCTAAATATGCAAAAAACTCTAAAAACCCTCTTTTATACTATTCTATTACAGAATTAATAATTGGTATTACAGGTTTATTTTATCACAATGTATTTATAAACGTTTCCGATGGATTTTTTAATTTTCTTCTTGATTCTAATTACCCTTCATATTTAATAAATATAACCAAAATTTTATTAAGTACTATAATAACTATTCCTTCTGCAATATTATTAGGTGCTACATTTCCATTTGTTTCTACAGCCTTGATAAGATCTAGTGAAGATAAAGGATCTAAATCTATATCATTATTATATTTTTTTAATTCTTTGGGAGCTTGTGTAAGTGTAATTATTGCTTCTTATTATTTAATACCATCATTAGGAACTCAAGCCACAATATATCTTGCAGGTATATGTAATATTATTATTGCAACTTTATTCTTTTTATTATCAAAAAATATAACTTATGATGAAAAAGTTTTAGAGAAAATAGAAAATAATAATACTCTTTCATTTTTAAATAACAAAAATACAATACATGCACTTTTAATAATAAGTCTTCTAACTGGCTTATCATCTTTTATTTATGAAGTTTCTTGGATAAGATTAATAAGTTTAGTTTTAGGTTCTTCAACACATTATTTTGATATTATGATTTCAACTTTTATTTTAGGTCTAGCTTTTGGTGGTTTATTCTCACAATTATTACTTAAAAAAGCTGAGAATTTAATAAAAAACTTATCAATAGTACAAATAATAATGGGTATTTTCTCATTATCAACGATATATTTTTATGAATATTTTTTTATTTTATCAGGAATATCGAATGAAATGTTTATGAAAAATGATTTTGGATATATTGGTTATTCTATTTTTAAATATCTTTTATGTGTTTTAATTATGTTTCCAACAACTTTTTTTGCTGGCATGACATTACCAATAATTACTTATTATCTTTTTTCAATTACAAAAAATGAAAAATATACTGGTACAGTTTATGGTTGGAATACAATAGGTGCAATTATTGGCGCAGGAATTACAGGTTTATTTTTAATTCCTATATTCCAATTAAAAAATACTCTTCTAATCGGTGCTGTTATTGATATTTCATTAGGGGTCTTTTTACTTTTTTATTTTGAAAGCAAAAAAAGGTTTAATTATTCTGCATTAATAATTTCTCTTATATTTTTGATACCAGCTTTTTTTACAAGTTTTAATAAGAATACATTATCTTCAGGGGTTTTTAGAAGCTTAAAATATTCTAATTTATACATAGGAAAAGATGATAGTTCTGATGTAATAGTAAGAGATGGAAAAACAGCTACTATATCATTTCACAAATCAAAAGAGGATTTATCAATAAAAACAAATGGTAAACCTGATGCTTTAATAAAAACAGATCCTAATGTATTGGGTGGAAACGATGAAATAACAATGTCTAGTCTTGCTTTTTATCCAATGACCCTACAAAAAAAAGAATATACAGCATCAATTATAGGATTAGGAAGTGGTATGACTGCTCATAATTTACTATCAGATCCTTTATTAAAAAAACTAGATTTAATAGAAATTGAAGAAGAAATATATAATTTAGCTAAAAACTTTTTACCTCATAATAGACGCTTATATGAAGATAAAAGAGTAAATATAATTTTTGATGATGCAAAAACTTTTTTTTATTCTAATAGAAAAAAATATGATTTAATAATTTCAGAGCCCTCTAATCCTTGGGTTAGTGGTGTTTCTAGTCTTTTTACTGATGAGTTTTATAAAAATACAAAAAAGTTTTTAAATAAAGATGGTTTTTTAGTTCAATGGGTACATAAGTATGAATTTAGTAATGAACTTTTAATTACTATAATAAAATCAATGGATAATCATTTTCCTTTTATCAAAATATATAATCCTAAACGAAGTGGTGATTTAGTTATAATTGCGAGCGATAAAGATTTTTCTCAAGGCGATTTTACTAGATTTGAAAATAATCAAGAAGTAAAAAAAGATATTAATGAAATAAATGATTTATCTGATCAGGAAAAAAATATTAGTTTCTTTTCTGATTATCATTATATTACTTCAAATAAAACTTTAAAACCTATACTAGAAAAATATAATTCGAATTCTGATTTTTTTCCTATAGTAGATACAAAAGCAGAAAAACCATTTTTTTTAAAACAAAATGCAGACAGTTTTGTAGAGATGTTTTATAGTAATATTGATCATTATCAATCTATTTTTGAAAATGATTTTGATAAAAAATTAGAATCTATGAATAAATATTTAAACTATGTTAATTTTAATTTTTTTGCTCGAAATTTAAATATTTTATCATCAATGGCTAATTTTAATATTGATAATAATAATATTAAACAATTTAACTCTGATTTTTATATAACTCTTAGTAAAACAAATTTAATTCAAAAAAATGAATGGAAAAAATCAAAACTAATTGATTTATTTAGAATTAAATTTAGTAATTTTCCAAAAGAAAAGTTAATTTTTGATTTGGTTGATGCAAATATGAATAATAATATAGAAAAAATAAAGCTTATTTTACCAGAATTTGTGAATAATATTTCTATAGAAGAGTTAAATAATATGCATATAAGGATACTTGTTATAAATGCATTTAAAATAAGTGATAAAATTATATTTAATAAAATATTGGAAAAATTTGTTTTAAAAAATCAAACTATAAATACATTAGAAAAAGAATATATTTATTCGTTAGGTGATTACAAATTTAATGAATCTAATCTCAAGTAGCATTTGGGCTAGTTAATTTTGGATTCTAGTATAAAAAAAATTTTATTTCGTATTTAAATAAAACAAAAAAGGTATTATAATTTAAATAATTTATAATATGATATTTTTGAGATAAATTATTTTGAATATTCAGTAATCTGAATTAGTTTGAAATTGTTATGTATTTATATTTTTGGTTTATAAAAAATTAAGCTAAAAATATATTTAGGAGAGTTAAAATTTATCTGAAACATTTCATAATAGCTAATAAATAATTACCTTATTGGTATAAAAGGTTTATATAAAATGAGCTTACAAATAGGAACAAGAAGTTTTGATGTTTCTTCGAGTTTTAAAGAAAAACTAATTTCTTCAGTCAAAAATGATAGCCTTATCGATAAAAGTGAATTAGCTACTTTAAAAGATAGTGCTGTTTCTGAAGATGAAAAATCTGCAGTAGCTTTATTAGAAACACAAAAAGATAATTCATCTAATCTTGATATATCAATTACTAGCGATGATGGTTTGGATGCAAATAGCTTTAAATTTAATGTAAAAGTAGAAAATGATTCTCTTACTGATTCAGTAGTGGATTCTATTGCTAATAATTTAAAGACAAAATTTCCTATTGCAAAATATGGAGATCAACTTTTTAAAGCTTTAGAAATAGTTCTTACAAAAACAGAAGTTTCTCAAATAAAAGAAACTCTTGCAAAAGTAAATGATCCTGAATTGGAAACTATTATTTCTAATAAAATTAATATTATCCTTAGTAATTCTGATTCTATAACAAATAAAAAATCTTCAATAACAGAATTACATTCGGCTGTAGAAAGTTTTGAAAAAGCAAGTGAAACTATTGGAAAATTACCTGAAGGAGATTTTAAAACTTATTTAAAAAAAGAAATAACTAATATTCTTGAAAATGATAACTTATCTCCTGCAAAAAAAAATGAGTTAGCTGAAAGTATTGGAAAAGAGGTAGATGCTTTTTCTGTAAGGCAAGTAAAATTAACA
>JBBTGK010000278.1:0-19679 GCA_038060635.1 Cyanobacteriota bacterium
TATAAATTAAAACCAAATAAAACACAATTAATTGATTTAAATAAATGGTTAGGAACTTGTAGATTTTTGTATAATATAGCACTTGAATATAGAATAAAATTATACGAGATATGGAATAAAACAATATCAAAATTTGATTTAATAAAAGAATTAGTAGATGTAAAAAAAGTTGAAGGTTTTGAATGGATAAAAGAAGTTCCAAGTCAAACCTTACAAGCCGTAATCGAAAGATTAGATAATTCATACCAAAGATTTTTTAAACTTGGTTCTGGTTTTCCTGAGTTTGCCAAAAAAAGTAAATTTAAATCTTTTTTAATAAAACAAGGAGTTGAGATATACGGAAATTGTGTAAGATTACCAAAAATAGGATTAATAAAATTCTTTAATTCAAGACCAATAGAATCAAAGATAAAAACAGCAACAATAAGAAAAGAAGCTGATGGTTGGTATATATCATTAGTTTTTGAAGGTGAAACAAAAGAACTAGAACCAATAGAAAAAGAAATTGGTGTTGATGTAGGTTTAAAACATTTTCTTGTAACATCAGACAATGAAAAAATAGAAAATCCAAGAACTTATAGAAAACAGGAGAAAAAGTTAGCAAAATATCAAAGAAAAATAGCTAGGACTAAAAAAGGTAGTAACAATAGAAAAAAGCTAGTTACTAAGCTTTCAAGATTACATCAAAAGATAAAAAATGTAAGAAATGATTTTTTGAATAAAGTCTCAAGCAAACTAATAAACGAGAACCAAGTTATAGTAGTTGAAGACTTACAAATTAAAAATCTAGTTAAAAAACCAAAATCACAACCAAATGAATCTGGCACAGGATTTAAACCAAACAAAGCTAAAGCTAAAGCAGGTTTAAATAAATCTATTTTAGACGCTGGGTGGGGAACTTTTTGTAATATGTTGAATTACAAATCTAAATGGTATGGTAGAACTTTTGTAAAAGTTTCACCACAATATACAAGTACGGATTGTTCAACAAATAAATGTGGTTTTAGACTAGAAGAATTAACATTAAAAATTAGAGAGTGGCAATGTCCTAAATGCCTTGTTACTCACGATAGAGATGTTAATGCCAGTATAAATATTTTAAAAAAGTGGAGTTCGGGCGGAACTTCTGAAGCGAAACACAAATAATTATATTAGGTGTACTTCAAGAATCCTCAGTGGCTCTGCCCAGAGTGAACGTCAATATTTTAGAATATAAATCATCAGGATTGAAAGGTTTAACAATAAAATCATTGAAACCTATTTTTTTTGTTTTTTCTATATCTTCTGTTGTAGCAGAAGCTGTAAGAGCTATTATAGGTATATTGCTATTTGTTTTTCTTATAATTTCTGTAGCTGTATAACCATCCATTTCTGGCATTTGTAAATCCATTAAAACTATATCAAATACTTTATTTTTAATTTTATCTAGTGCAATTAATCCATTTTCAGCTGTTTCAACTTTAAAACCCCATTTTTCAATAAATTTAGTAGCAACTTTTAAATTAATTTTATTATCTTCAACCAATAAAATATTTATATCCATATTTTTTTTATTTTCCTCAATAAAATTAATAATAGTTTGTTCCTTTATTTTTTTATTACTTTGTTTTAGGCTCAATGAAAAATAAAACCTAGAGCCTTTACCAAATCGACTTTCTAAATTTATTTTACTTCCCTGTAATTCCAATAATTTTTTTATTATTGTCAGTCCCAAACCAGTTCCACCATATTTTCTAGTTGTATCTGATGATGCTTGAGTAAATCTTTCAAAAACCAGAGCTAACTTATCTTCTTCTATTCCTATGCCTGTATCAATAACACTAATTTCTAGATCTAAAAAATCATTTTCTACTTTTTTTACAATTATTTGTATAGTTATAATTCCATTTTCAGTAAATTTTAGGGCATTAGAAATTAAATTATTTAAAATTTGACTTATTCTTACTTGATCTCCAATAACTAAAGTATCGATTCGAGGATCTAATAATAAGTTAATTGTATTATTTTTTTCTTCGGCTAAAACAGAGTAAGCTCTTTTTATATTTTTTGCTAATTCTAAAATATCAAACTCCAAAAATTCTAAGCTTATTTTCCCTTCTTCTATTTTTGTAAAATCAAGAATATCATTTACAATAGAAAGAAGGTTCTCTGCGGAAAACTTTAGTGTTTTTAAATTATCTATTTGATATTCCTTAGGTTTATCTTGAATTAATAAATTAGACATTCCAATTATTCCATTAAGAGGGGTTCGTATTTCATGACTCATGGTAGATAAAAAATCTGATTTTGCGTTAGAGGCAATTTCTGCACTTTGTTTAGCTTTTATTATTATTTCTTCAAATTCTATTTGTTTAGTAATATCTGTATGTACACCAACAAGTCTTATTCCTTTGCCAGAATCATTTTTTATAAGAATTGCCTTACAATTTATATAAACAATAGAATTATTTTTATGATAGTATCTTTGAATTTGATTAAATTCAGATGTCTTACCACTTATAAATCGATCTAAATAATCTAAAGCTCTTTCTTTATCATTTGGTAATATTAAATTACTCCAAGTATCTAAGGTATTTGGTAATTCATTGTCGTTATATCCAAACATTTCTTTAAATCTAGGAGAAAAATAGATCTCATTACTTTCTAAATTCCAATCCCAAATACCATCATTACTAGCTTTTACTACAAGTTCTAATCTTTCTGATTTTTCTTTTAAAACTTTCTCCATTTTAACTTTTTCAGTTATATTTTTTACAGAGCATAATATTTTATCAGTTAATTTTTCTTCTTTAAAAACAGGCATTATATTTGCTTCAAACCATGTATTATCATTTTCTAAAACAGATTGATATCTAATAGTTAAATTTTCACCAGTTTCTGCTACTTTTTTTATTGATGTTGAAAGTTTAATTCCCAACTCATTTTTAAATACTTCAGTTACTTTTTTACCAACTAACTCTTCTTTTTTAAAAAAAAGAGATTTTTCTGTTTTAGCCCAAACATTTAAATATGTTGAATTAGAATCATGTTCAAAAATTAAATCATCTGTTGAAGAAATTATGCTTATAAGCTCATCTTCTTTTGCTCTTAAATCATTTTCTATTTGTTTTTGTTCTGTTAGATCAACAATTACACCCATAAAAAACATAATATCATTTTTTTCATTGCAGATAGGTATTGTTTTTACGTTAATAGTTCTAATTAAGTTTTCTTTATTAATTATTCTATAAGTTATATCTACTTCAGTTTTTTTTATTTTTAAGGATTCAGTTTCTTTTTTTACATAATCAATATCATTTGGATAAATACAATCATATAACCCACCATTTAAAGATTCTTCTTTAGTAAGACCTGAAATTTCACACCATTTTTGGTTAACATAAATACAATTACCAATTTCATCCGTATAAAATACGCCAACTGGTAAATAATTTATTAATTTTTTTACTAAACTTATATCATTAAACATATCGTTATTTTATCATTAAATAGCATTTAAAAAAAGATAAAGACTTTTTCTCTTAAATTCTCAGGTAAAATATTTCTAATATATTCTCTTATGAAATTATCTGTATATCTCATACTAAAATGAGTCAAAATAATATATTTATTTTCAAATTCACTAGCACGATCTATTATATTTTTTATATGTATATGCTTTCTTTCTTCTGCTTGGTCAAAATGTTCAGGAATTAAAAAAGTACATTCCATAATTAATATTTTACTTTTTTTAATAAAATCAAATTCATCAACTGGTTTTATTGTAGAATCACCTAAATAAGTTATAAAAGGCTCATAAATTGTATTTGTTATCTCAATACCTTTTCTTTTTAGCTCTATTATTTCACTTTGAGGTTTATTTAAAAACTCTTGTTTTAATTTGGTTTTTTTCTGAGAAACAAGATACCCTAAAGATGGTATTCTATGATCTGTTTCAAATGTTTTTATAAGATAATCTCTTCCATATTCAAATTCTTCGTCATTTGTAAGAGGAATTAATTCATAATTTCTTGAAGCATGTTCAAGGTTTGAGTATGATTTAATAACAGATTCAGTTTCTTTTAGGGCTTCTTCTGGTAAATATATTCTTCCATTTTCCATTTTTGCCAAATTTCTATGTGAAATATAATAATAAACTCCATAAGCATGATCTCCGTGCATGTGAGAAAGGAAAATATTTGGCACAGGTGTTATATGAAAAGGACATTTACCTATATCAAAGCATAGTTTTAGCTCTTTTATATTGAAATAAGTTTCTATGGTACTTCGAGAAACACCTTCTATTGATATATTGTCTAATTTTAATTCCATTAAATTTTAGTGTAAAAAATACTAAGTCATTGTATAATAGAAGTTGAAAAATTCAAATTTAAAATTTGTTATGAATTCTTTTATTGCGAAATACGTTCTACTATTTTTTATTACTGTTATTACAACAGATACTTTTCTATTCTTTTATTCCAATAAAGAAAAAGATAAAGAAGTTCATGATATAAAAATTTTATCTAAAGCTATAGAAAAAAGTTTAGAAAAAGAAGATTTAACTACTGTAAATGACGTATTAGATTCATTTGAAGAAAAAGTAATAATTCAACGTGATGGTGTTATTTACACTAGCAATTTTGGTTATGATTCTGAAGAAAGAAGAGATTTTGCTACTAGTCAATTACAAACTTATAGACCTTTTTGGAGAAATGTCGATGTACCTAGCGAAAAATATAGCCAACTTTTATATTATAAAACAAAAGAAATACAATATTTTGATAGGATTATAAATAATACTATTTATTCTTTTTCTATATCACTGCTAAGCTTTCCAATATTAATTTTAGCTTTATTAGAAATTAAAAAAAGAAAACAAGAAGAAGAAAAATTAAAATATTATCTTCAAACAATAAGAGAAAATATGGAGCAAGTTAAAGATAATGAAGTAATAGAAAAATATGAAAATGAAAAATATGATAAATTAAAGACAAAATTAGAAGAATCAAAAAATAGAAGATTAGCTTTAAAACAAGAATTAGAAAATAAAACCTTGGAATTTGATAAATTAAAACCTGAAATTTCTAAACTAAAAACTGAAATACAAAGTTTAAAAATGGAAAAAAATAAAATGGAAGATCTTTTTAAAAATTCTTTTGCCAAAGAAAAAAATGATTTTATTTTAAAAATAGCTTCATTAAAAGAACAAATAAAAATAAAAGAAGATTTTATTGATAAAAATAACTTAAAAGTTTCTGAATTAGAAGAAAAAATAGTTAAAAATAAAGAAAAAATTCTTACAAAAGATAAAGAAATTAATTTATTAAAAATATCTAAAGTAGCTTCAGAAGAATTTAAAGAACAAACAATAAGAATACAAACCTTAGAAAAAGAAGTTTTTAAGAAAAATACCGAGGTTAGAGAACTTTTGAATCAATTAGAGCTAAAAAATGAAAGAATAAATAATTTAAAAGAAGAAGCATCTACAATTAATATAGAAAAACTAAGGCTAGATAATCAAGTTAATACAATGAGTATAAAAAAAGATACTGATAAAGATGTAATAGAAGCATTAGTAAATGAAAATAATTCATATAAAGATAAGATTTTTTCTTTGACTGATAAATTAAAAGAAATGGATATGTTTTTTAATAAAAATTCTGATTCAGAAGATGTCTCAGATTCTTCAAAATTAATGGATATAATAAAAGCAAAAGATTTACTTATTAAAAAAATAACTGAAGATAAAACTCAAAAAGATAATGAGTTAAAAGAATTTACGTTAGATACCATTGATAAATTATCCGCTTTAAAAAGATATGAAATACAAATAGCTGATATTTCTAAAGAATTATTGAAAAAAAATAATTTAATTGATTCGCTAAATACTAGAATAGATTCTAAAGATAAGTTAATTAATGCGTTAATAAAAGAAATGAATGAAATAAAAGAAAAAATTCAAGATGGAAATTTTAATATAATAAATGAATTAATAAAAGATTAAGGATTATTTTCGATTTTGAACATTGCTTGTAAGTTAAGCTAATAAATATTATACTACTAGATTAAATATCTTGGCATTAACAAAAATCCTTTAAAAAATTAAGTTTGTGCAAAAAGGTTATTGAAGAGAAATTAGTAGTATTTTTAGAGTATAAAATAAAATGAAAAAAGCACCTATTGTTTGTTTATTGTTAGCTACATTTTTTTTACATATTATTAGTAATCAAAATTCTTATGCTATAGATTTAAACGAAGAGTTAAATAATTTTCAAAATGAAAAACAAGATACCCAAAATAATCTAAAAAATAAATTAACTAAGAAGAATTTCTTCAGTATTCTAAAAAAACGATATTTTTTAGAAAAAAAACTTTCTGCAAAGCAAAGTACTTTACTTATAGAAAATGGACCATTTCTTTCTTTTTCTGAAGACGGGACTTTAGTAAATACAGGTAGTTTAACTCAAGATCTTAAAGATACTGAAGAATATAAGGTTATTAAACTTGATTCTTGGTATGTTATAAATATGGTTTTAGTTAATAGTTATAAATTGAAGCTAACTAAAGAGACAAATAATGAAGATTTTTTAAAAAAAGTTTTTGAGATTTTTAGAACTTTTTCAGATTCTGCTGTAAAGTATTATTTGTTTAATGATTTAGAAATTTCAAAGAAAACAAGAGATGATTATAAAAAAACTCTTTTAGATAATTTGGAAAAAATAAATGAATTAAAAACAAAGTATAATACTCCTGCTTATACAGATCTTAGAGATCCTTTATATAATTTTGCATTAGATTTTAATGCTTTTTTAGAACCAATAGAAGCTGATTTTAATAATGAATTAGATAAAATTGATGATAGAAAAGATAGAAGAAAACTTAGAACTTTAAAAAAGAGTATTTTTTAAAGTTAATGAAAACTGAAAAATCAAAATCTTCTCATAGTTTATAACTTTTAATAGAAAATAATATTTTTATTTCTCATGATAGGCTAAAATGATTTTTGTATTTAAATTGGTTCAAATTTTTTATGTCAGATAAAAACTATAAAGATTATTATTCTATCTTGGGAATAAACAGAAAAAGCTCTTTAGAAGAAATAAAAAGATCTTTTAGATATTTAGCAATGAAATATCATCCTGATATAACAAAAAATAATAAAAGCCTTGAATCTAAATTTAAAGATATTTCAGAAGCTTATGAAGTTCTTTCAAATAAAGAAATGAGAGATAAGTATGATAAATTAAGTGAAAAAGACTGGAATAAAAAAACAACTAAACTTGATGAAAAATCGGTTGATAAAAAAATGGATCTTCATTCATTTAGTAATTTTTTTCAATCACTATTTGGAACAGTAAAAGCAAATACAATAAAAAATATAAAAAAAATAAATGATTTAGAAAAAAATATAACGATAACACTAGAAGAAGCCTATAATGGAGTTCAAAAAGACATAACGTTACCAATAGAAGAAGAATGTTTTAAATGTAAAGGAGAAGGTGGTTTGCATGGAATGGCTTGTAATATATGTAAGGGAAAAGGAATAACAAGTGAATCAAAAACTATTCCTGTAAAAATACCTTCAGGCGTTAATGCTAATTCAAAATTATGTATAAAAGGAGAAGGATATGGGAATGGTTTATTAAAAGGTGATTTATATCTTATTGTTTTATTAGAAAAACATAAATTTTTTGATATAGATGAAAATGGAAATATTACTTGTGAAATACCTATTAGTATTACAGAAGCGGTTTTAGGTACTGAGTTAGAAGTTCCTACTTTAAAAAATTCAGTGAAAATGAAAATACCATCTTGTACTCAAGCAAATCAAATATTAAGACTTAAAGGCAAAGGTCTTAAAAAAAGAAATGAAGAAATTTTTTTAGATCAATTAATAAAAATAAATGTAGTATTACCAAAAAAACTTACAGAAAAAGAAAAAGACTTATATACTCAATTATCTTTGATAGAAAGGGTTATACCTAGGGAGAATTTTTATAAATGAAACTTTATGAACAAATAGGTGGTTTAGAAAAACTACAATTAATAGTGGATGAATTTGTTGACACAATGTTTAATGACATTATGATAGGCTTCTTTTTCTCTAAAATAGATAAAAATAGAGTTAAACAAAAAGAATTTGAATTTTTAGCCGAATTTTTAGGTGCTGATATTGTTTATACAGGTGAACCGATAAAAGAAGTTCATCAAAAGCATAATATTATGGGTGGGCAATTTTCAAGAAGAAAGCAAATATTAAAAGAAACTCTTGAAAAAAATTTAATAAATAACGAAATAATAGAAAAAATAATGGAACATACTGAGAATTTTAGAATGTCTATTGCAAAAACAAAAAATTCTGATTGCAAAAGTAGAAATTAATTTTGATAAAAGTTAGAAAAAAATTATATAATTCCAGTATTTAATTTAATTTTATTTAAAAATAAAAAAAGATTTAATATTTTCTTGATAAAAATTTAAAAATAAATACGTAAGTTTTTCATTTAACAT
The DNA here is from genome assembly GCA_038060635.1 of Cyanobacteriota bacterium. Taxonomy (GTDB): domain Bacteria; phylum Cyanobacteriota; class Sericytochromatia; order UBA7694; family JACMQJ01; genus JBBTGK01. The sequence goes on from JBBTGK010000278.1 coordinate 8,494, forward strand.
GAGTATAAGTAATATGTAAGTTATTTGAATGTTAATTTTCTAAGTTAAAAAGAAGGAGTTAAGTTGATATGTCTATAGATACAACTAGAGTTAGTGTTGTTCCGCCAACAAGTTTTCCTACAATTGAAAAGCCTAAAGAGCTTGAAGAAAAAAATAAAGTTCCAGCAGGTGGCGTTCCAGTAACACCAGCTCTAGTAAATCCAGTTACTGAAAATAAAGTTGATGAACCTGTTGTAAAAAATGATGTAAATTCTTCTTTAGGAAATACAATGGATTTTGCTCCAAAATCTTTAAGTTTTACACCTTCTGCGACAGGATTAGGCAAAGATTTATCTCTTTCTCTTTCATCACCAAAAACAGAGTTTTCTCTTTTAAAACCTGATTTTTCTCCTGCTACATCTACTTTTGCAGGAATGTGTCCTATGCCTATGCCTCCATTAAGCTTAATACCACCAACAGTTGATTTTGGTTTTTATCCTAGCTTTTTATCTTCAGTAAATAATGATCCTGCAAAATTTGATGCTTCTTTTAAAAGTACAAAAGAATCATGCCCAGCAATTGCAAATGATTTAGATAAGGGAATGGAATCTTTTTATGAATTAGGAACTCAAACTAAAACGATTGATACCAAATCTAAAGCTTTAGAAGAAGCAAAAATTAAAAATGATCCTGTTTTACTAGCTTCAACACAAAAAGAATATGATGATTCAGTAAATACTTTCCAATCTTTTGTAACAACAAAAAAACCGTTTGATTGGTTTAATCTTTCTTTTCTATCTTCTTCAGTAGCTAAAGAAGCACCTCCTGCACAAGTTGTAGCAATTCATGAAAAAGTTAAAGAAGGTCTTGAATCTGGTAAAAAATTTGAAACTGCTGTATCTGATTTAGACACTGTTACAGATGCAAAGACAAGTAGTTCAAGTAATATCTCAGACTCTGCAAGTGGTTCAGCTCCAGCAGCACCGCCAACATTAGCACCAGTAACAACAGGAATTGCAAAAGGAATATTAGCTGCTGGAAAACCTATGAATGATGCTATTCAAAAAGAAAGAGCGGTTATTTTATCTGCAAATGAAATACTTGAAAATATTGATAATAAAGATATTAAAGAAGTTGCAACAGAAGCAATATCTAAACTAGGATTAAATATTGATCCATCTAAAATATCTAAACCTGAATTAGTTGAATTATTACATGATAAAATTCATACTTCAGACGATAATTCTCAAACAATTTTCAATACCTCTAGAAAATTATCACATGGAATGGTAGGTTCAATGGTTTTGGCTGTTAAAGCTGATGAAAGAATTTTAGCTAACACAGCACAAGGAACAGATGTTGGTAGTACTATAGGTAAAATAGCTCTAAGAACACAAATTATTGAAGATCAGGAAATGGCAGCTAACCCAGATAACATATTAGTAGCTATGAAATCTTTAAATGATACCTCAACAAAAATAGAAACAGATCCTGCTAAAATAATTGAAAGAACAAATTCTGAAAAAACTAGTTATCAAAGTGTTTTAAGTGTAGCAAATGATCCTAATCACTCTAAAAAAGATTTAATGACTGCAATTTTAAAACTACCTAATTTTAATAATATTACTAGTCTGTCAGATTCTCAAATTCAGGAAGTTTTGACTGCTATTCCAGAGCGTATGAAAACTATAACTTCAATTCAGCAAGCTATAGCAAATAGTATAAATGAGTCTGATGCTAATAAAGGTAAACCTAAAGTTACAATAGATACACTTGATAGCCAGGGTTCTGATTTAATTGAAGTTCCAGCAGGAGCTCCAAAAAAAGTATTTGATAATATATCAAAAATAGACAATGAAGTTAATCCTCCTGGACAGACTCGTGGAAAAATTAAACTTAGTAATTCTGAAGAAAGAGCTCTAGCAAATGCATTTCTTGCTGAACAATTTAAGGCGAATGGAACTCCTTTTGCACAACCTCAAACAATAGGTCAAGTTTTAGCTGATATGTTTGATCCAAATAAGCAAGCAGCATTTGTAAATAAAATTTTAGCTGATATAGAATCTGAAAACTCTGAAGATGCTGTTGAAGAAGCTGTTGAAGAACAGAAGAAAGCTAAAAAAGAAGAAGATAAATTAAGAGCAGCTGATAATGTAGTAGAAGAACCGATTTCTTCTGATCCTGAATATAGTTCAGCTGTTGATACAACAAGAAAAGCTGATGGTAGTGTTGGTGCAGTAAATACAGCTTTACCACTTCTTGCAAAACTTAAAGCAATTATTGTAAAACTAGATCAAGATTTAGGCGTAATTAAAAAAACTACAGCTAAAAAGAAAAATATTGATGTTGTTGGTATGAATAAAAAAGATGATATTGAAAAATGGCTTAAAGTTTTAGATAATAGTAGAGAAATTTTGGCAAATAGTACAAAAAAGTTATTATCTGATGCAGCAGTACAAATAAGGAAAGAAAAATAATGTCAGATAATGCAAAATCAAGAATTGATGAAAGTACTAAAAAATTGTTATTAGATTCTTATTCTGAACTGGATGATGATTTGAAAAAACAATTATTGGATGTTTATAGAGCTAATTCTAAAGATTTGGCAGAATTATTGGCTGATGCTAAAGCTAATTATAGTAAAAAAGATAATGAATTATTAGCAAAAGAATTAGGACCTCTTCGTGATTCTAGATTATTAATGGAATATAGTTTTGGTTTAAGAAAATAATTAATTAGTAATTTATAAGCCTTTATAGAAAATAACTTCTATAAGGGCTTTTTTATTCGGTAACTAAACCTATTTGCTCAGAACCTGTCTTTTTAATTATTTCTAGTATTTCTACTACTTTTTCATATCTAGTATTAACATCTGCTGATAATAAAATAGCTTGTTCTGGATCTTTTTTTAGTTTTTCTTGGAGTTCTTTTAATACTTCATTTTTACTTACGGTTTTTTCCATAACTGAAATATTACCATTTTTATCTATGTTAACAACAATCGATTCTTTTGCCTTTTCTGTATTTGATGCCTTTGGTAATTTGGTTTCTATTTGGTTTTGAACTTGAGGTAAAAAAGCTGCTATAGAAAAAAATAAAACTAAAACCATCATTATATCTATAGTTGGTATTACTTCAAAAACTAATTTTTCTCTTCTTTTTTTTCTTTTTTTATTTAATAACATTAAAGTACAAAACTTTTATAATAATTTTATTTTATTAAGAATACCATAAAGCTTTGATTTGGTGTTAATACAAACAGAGATCCCGTACTCTGGGATTTATTTTTATTATGAATACAACGAAGCTCTGCTTCGGGGTTAACAAAATGAAATTTTGTTTCCAAAGCTTTGCTTTGGTATTAATAAAAACAGGGCCCCAGTACTCTGGGATTTATTTTTATGATAAATTATATGATATTACTTTCTTAATGTCTAAACCTAATCTATAATTTAATTTTGATATAACTTATTTTGTGAATTTTTAACATATGGATATTTTTAAAATAATAGAAATAGCAGGTACTATACTTTTACCTTTATTTTTTGTCTCTGTTCTTTCAATAGCATTAATAATAGATTTAATTGTGTTTAACGTAAAAACTCATCTAGCAATAAAAAAACTTAGTTCTGATAAAAACACAGATAATAAAATCTTAAAGTTTATTTATTCTAATCTTTCTAAAAATGCTAAAGAAAATAAAATAAAATTTGAGCTTCAAAAAGTAGAAAGAAAAACTTCAATTCTTTCAATAGTTGCCTCAATAGCACCTATGATTGGTTTATTTGGAACAGTAATGGGAATGATAAAAATATTTAATCAAGTGTCATTACAAAAACCAGTAAATCCTCTTGAAGCTTTATCTGGAGGAATTAGTGAAGCTTTATTTGCTACTGCTGGCGGTTTGATTGTTGCGATTATAAGTGGTTTTTTTCATCATTTTTTATTAGCAAGTCTTGATTCTATAGAAGATAAAATTTCAATGATTTTAAGTGAAGAGTGAATATCAGTAAGAAGTAAAAAGTGAAAAGTAATGAGATAAGAATATATTATCTTTTCACATCACTCATCACTTCTTACTTCTTACTTAACTCTAATTAAAAACTCTGTAAATAGATAAGCACCCCATAAAAATAAGTATATACGAAGCAAAATTTATTAATTTGTTTTTTATTCGATTATCAATAAAATTTACACTCATTCCAAAAGTAAATAAAGCAGGTATTGTACCTAAACCAAAAAAGAACATACTCAACGCACCTTTTATTGGACTTCCTGTATTCATTGCTTGCATTTCTATTGTATATAATAAACAACATGGTAAAAAACCTAAAACTAATCCTAATGGATATGTAGATAAAATACTTTTATTTTTCATTATTTTTGAAAAAGGTTTTTGAGAATATTTTAAAAACAACTCTCCAGATTTATCTAGCCATTGTATTTTAGGAACAAAATTTGCTAAACTTAGACCTAAATAAATCATTATAATACTCATGGTTATTATTACATAGTTTTGAACACCCGCCATTTTACCTAAAAAATATAGATTAGAGCCTATTAAGCCCATAATTGCACCGATAAAAGTATAAGTTGTAATTCGTCCAAAACTGTAACCAAGATGAGCAATAGCTCTTTGTAAATTACTACCTCTTAGCTTAATAGAATATGAGGTAACAAAACAACCACACATACCAATACAGTGCATACTACTTAGCAAACCTGCGGTAAATAATAAAAAATAATCCATAAACATATTATTCATTTTCTTTTACTTTTTTTTGCATGTCTTTTTTTCTTTTTAAAGATTTTTTTTGTAGTACTAAAAAACTCATCTGCCATCGTATGAGCAAAAGCACCTGATAAAAGCCCTAAAAAAAGATATACAAAATAAATTTTTGGTTGCCCTAAAAGAACTTTAGTTAAAAAATTTTTTTCTGCTAATAAAGGGTTTGTTAAATTTGGAAAAAATTTTAGTGTAATAAAATAAATTAAAAAATAAGTAAGAGAACATAAAAACATTAAATAAATAACCCTTATAACTGTTCCCCAAACTATTCCATGAGTATATTTAGAACGATGACTAAACATTTTTCTATACGGAATCCAAATCCATCTTAGTAAACCCCATCTTTTTGATTGTTTGCTTACTAGATCCAAATCACCACTAAACATAAAACTACTAAAAAGATAAGAAGTTGAAAAAATTATGAGAATTGCAAGATCATTAGAAAAATCCCAACTCATATAAGCAAAAGGAGGTAATAATAACCAATTTATTTTATCGTGTGTATCTCCATTAGGCATAATTAATTATTCTATTATCCTTATTTAATAGATATAGATTTTTCAAAATTTTCATTCATAAAAACATTGTCTTTATCATTAGTTTGCATTTTATTAAAAAAGGGTTTTAATCCATTAAGTTCTAATTTTAATTCAGATGGTTTTTCTTTAAAATTAACTATTTGAAAATTGTCTTTTATCATCATAAAATCTGAAAAAATCTCTGGTAATTTCATTCTTTTAAAAGTAGCTATTTTATTTTTTTGATGATCTGATGCAGCTAAAACAGATGTAACTGATTGGAATTCGCTTATTTTTTTGAAAGCATATTCTAAAAGTTGTTCATTAAGATCTTCATAACCAGGGTGAACAAGTAATCTAATTATATTAGGTAAATCTTTATCTTTTTCTATTATTTCTAAAGATGCAATTATATTAGTATCTTTTTCTACAACACAGTGTATATGATTAGATTTTTTAGTATATTCTTTAAAATATTGAGAAACTTGTTGTATAGAACTTATTTGAAAATCTTCTAATTCTTTTTGTTCAACTATTCTTATTGAAGAAGGTGTTGATGCTACATATAAATCAAAAAGTCCTTTTGCGTCAGAAGATTTAAAAGGTCTAAAGCCTTCAGGAATTGTTATATTTTCTTTTTTTAGTTTATTTATTTTTTTTGTTGATACATTAAAATAATGAATTGTAGTATATTTTCTAAAACCTAATAATTCAAAAAGCTTTATTGCAGAGATATTTTTTGTATCAACATCTATTGTAAACCTATTTACATTTTTATTCATATATTTTTCAAAAATATACTCTAAAAGGTCTTTTGCAACACCTTTTCCTCTTTTATCAGGGAGAACAACCAAGTTTTCTATATGCCATCTTGATTGATCTCTACTTCTAGAACTAGTTTGAATAAGACCTATAATTTTTTTATCTTCATCTTCAAAAACATGAATATCTAAAAGATGTTTATATGTATTTTGAAATGCAGCAAGAACCTTAATTACAGGGTAGAGTTTTTGCCATTTATCAACTTCATCTAAAACATCAAAACCTTTTTGTTTATATTCTTGGGCAAATACTAAACTAAAAATTTCTTTTATTGCTTTAAAATCTGTATATTTTGCAGGTCTTATCATATAATTTATTTTTCATCAGTTTTATCTGGTCTTATAATAACTATCGGTGTCTGTTCTGCTGAATTTCCAGCGGGATTATTAAGTAACCATTGTCTTATTTTAGAAGAATCATCTAAAGTTGAAGCTAAAATTCTAGCTTTTTTTAGATCATTTGCATCTGCAATAGCAAAGTCAACATCTAGCCTATTTTTTAAATCATCAACTACTTCTTGAGGGTTTGCGGGACCTAAAACAATATATTTATCATAAGGAGCTATAGTTCCTGTAAGGTCATCTATCAATTCAGATTCAATTCCTGCTAAAGTATAAAACCAACCTGGTTTTTTGAGTAATTTCATAATTGTTCCACCTATAAGAGCGTAGATAAACTTAACAGCACCTATTTGTTCTAAAGCAGATTCCATTCCGAAAGGGCTTGAAAGACTTCCTGCTGATGGAACAAAATAGCAAAGTCTTTTTGAAAGAAAACTAGGTTTTACATTTACAGGTTGTTTAAATCTTCCTTGTGTGATTGCTACAGGGCTTTCTGCCATAACTACAACATCACCTGGTTTTATAAAATCTCCTGCATATTTTTTTATTACTTCTGCAATATCATCACTTTCACTTAATAAATGAGTTTTTACAGGATATATTTTTGCTCCTGCTTCTTGTAATTCACTATAACTTTGTTTTAATTCTTCTTGATATGGAACTAAAATAAGATCTTTTTCTTTGTTATGCAAACCAGTTCTTTCATAAGTTTGGAATTTTATTTTTACAACAACAGCATGAACTTCTTTTAATCTTTCAAGATTTCCAGAAAAACTAGCTTTAACTTCAGTTTCAAAGTTTGACATTTCATCCATCAAAAACGCATGAAGATAACCATCTTCTCTAACATGTTCAACCTTAGGAGTTAAAGAAACATCTAATTTTATATCATCATAAAACTTTGTTTTAAATAAAATTTTACTTTCAATTTCAAATTTTACTAAGGTTAATTGATATTTGGTACTATAGTTTCTAAAAAAAACTTTTGACAAAAAAACTTGTTCAGAATCATTATCAGAAACTTTATCCCAAGTTATTTTATGCTCTTTAAATATTTCTATACCTTTTGTTTCTCTTGTTCTGTATATAAGTTCAAAACCTGCTAAACCTAATAAACCTAAAACTGCACCATACTTTAGTTTTTTACACATCAAAAATCTCTTTTCAAAAACAATTTCTATACATAATATAAATTCTACCAAAACAAAAAAAGTTAAGAACCTTAAAAAACAAAAAGTTCTTAACTTTTAATATCAAAATATTTATTTATAAATAATTTTTCATTATTGGCATAAGATCATTAAATGTTCTTCCATTTGCATTTTCACCAATAGCTTTCATTTTCCATTCGCCATTATGTAAATACATTTTTGCCATAATTAGAGCTGTATGAGCTCCTTGACAATTAAGTTCAAATTTTGCAACTTCTTTTCCATTGTGATCCATTAATCTACAAAAAGAATTAGCTACTTTATCAAAACTTTGTCCAGTAAAACTATTAACAGTAAAAACTAAGGTTTTTACATTAGCTGGTATTCTTGATAATTCAACTATTATTTGTTCATCATCTCCATCTCCAGCACCAGTAAGATTATCTCCTGTATGTGTGATACTGCCATCTTTACTTTTAAGTTGTCTAAACCAAACTGCATCAGTCATTTCATTCTGTTCATTAAACATAATGCAAGAGGCATCTAAATCTACAGAGGCTTCAGAAGCACCACCACCAAATAAACCACCTAAAAAACCACCGCTTTTTTGTGCTTTTACAGGATCCCAACCAAGTCCCATCATTACTTTTGTTAATTTAGATCCAGCTTCTTTTTCAAGATTTATTGCTTGACCTTTTGTAAGATTTATTCCCATTATTTTTAATTCCATTCAACTAAAAACCAAGTTAACAAATTTAGTATAAATTTAGATTAACTTCACTATCTAAATAAACACTAAAGCATGTTGTAATCTTGATTACAATACATTCAATTAATTATATCATATCTTAAAAATGATTTTCTAATCTTAATTTATTTTATATGTTTTTAGGATACATTCAACAAAAATTGATTTGAGAAAAACTTATGATTATAAATCTAAATTTACAATTATTTTATCTCATCACTCATCACTTTTTACTTCTCACTATGTTTATGTTATTCTGAAGAATAAAGAAATTTTGAAATAGGCAAAAAAATTTAAACAAAATGGTTAAAAATTTAGAAGGTATTATTTTCAGTTTATTTTTTGCTTTTGTTTCTATCTATATTTCAGATATTAGTTTTTTAAAAAATAATTTACATATAAATCCATTTATAATCTCTATTTTTATAGGTGTTCTTGTTGGAAATTTTTTTACTCTACCTGAAAGATTAAGACCAGGCTTAACTTTTACTTCAAAAAAACTATTAAGATTAGCCATTATTTTATTAGGTTTTAAAATTACCATAAACGAAATATTAACATTAGGAGTAAATAGTATATTAGTTATAACAATATCGGTTATATCTTGTTTTCTTTTTACAGTATGGTTTGGAACTAAAATAGGCTTGGATAGAAAATTAGCTATTTTATTGGCATCAGGAACTTCAATTTGTGGCGCATCTGCAATCATTGCAACAAACGAAATAATTAAATCGGATGATAAAGATTCTGCTATAGGTATTGCAATAATAAGTATTGTAGGAACAGTATCAATGCTATTATATCCAATTCTTTTTTATTACCTTAAATTGAATGAAAATTTCTATTCTGTTTGGGTTGGTTCTTCAATTCAAGAAGTAGCTCAAGTAGTAGGAGCTGGGTTTTCTATAAATGATCAAGTTGGAAAATTATCTAGTATGATAAAAATGAGTCGAGTTACCTTTATTGTTCCTGTTACCTTTCTTTTAGTTCTATCTGAGTTTAGAAAGTCAAATAGTGAAAAAAAAGAAAAATTTAAAGTAAGTAATCTAAATATCCCTTGGTTTGTATTGATTTTTGTAGGAATAATATTTTTTAATTCATTAAATATCCTTCCTTCTGAAATTATAAAAAACATAGTTTATTTGGACAATATTTTATTAACTTCAGCAATGTTTTGCTTAGGTTTAGGAATTACATTATCAAAACTTAAAGCAGCAGGAATTAAGCCAATTTACCTAGGTTTTATTTCAGGAATCCAAATTTCAATAACTTCTTTTGTTGTTAGTTATTTACTTTTTGCTTAATTATTTTTTATAAAGTAACTTAGGTTACTGTACTTTTTTTTGATTAGTAATATAATTAAAAAACTAAATATAGATTTTTAAGAGGAAAATATATGAAAAAGTATTTAAAAACTTTAACAATTGCGTTATCTTTATCATTTTTAAGCATACCTTCATTTGCAGAAGATAAAATGCCTGAAAAAAAGATGGATTCAATGAAAATGGAAGAATGTAAGATGGATCATAAACATGATGAAAAGTGTAAAATGGATCCAAAAAAGATGGAAGAGTGCAAAATGGATCATAAACATGATGAAAAATGTAAAATGGATCCAAAAAAGATGGAGGAATGCAAAAAAGATCATAAACATGATGAAAAATGTAAAATGGATCCAAAAAAGATGGAAGAATGCAAAATGCACAAAGAAAAAGGTTTTGAAACAACAATTTTTGGTTTACCTTTAAATGAAGGACCAATTGATAGAACAATGAGAGTAACTGTTGGTTTAGGTTTATTAGGTGCTGGTATATATGGTTTAAGTACGAAAGCAATAAGTCCAGAAATTAGTTGGAGTATGGTTGGAGTTTCTGCTGTTCCTTTAGCAACTGGAGCAAGTGGTTATTGTCCTATCTATCAATTATTTGGTTTAAAATATACTTTTTAGACATTAGTTGTTTTAGGTTATATAAAAAGGAACACTTTTAAAGCGTTCCTTACTTTTAAATATTAGTGTTCAATGATGAATAGTAATAATTATTTTATTTCATCATAGCTACTATGAAAATGAGCTCTTTTTCTTGATGGGTATAGATTATGTTTCTTTATTACAATATTTGTAGGTGCCGCAACTTGTAATGATAAATCTCCAACAACAGCTGAAACTAATTTTGTTACATTTGTAATAAAATCAAAATTTAATGTTTGATATGTATCTGTTTTTTTATGATATTCAGGTGTTGTATCACCATGATACCATTCTTCACAAATCCCAACCGCCTCAAATCCTGTTTCTCTAAAAGCTACATGATCTGTATCTCCACCATTTGTTCTTATGAGAGGAAAATTAAGATTATGATTTTTATTAACCATATTATAATAATCCCATAAAATACCATCTGGTTGCTCTATTTCCATATTATTATCTTTGTCAGAATCATATCCAACCATATCCATAGTATGAACAGAAGTTATTTTCATACCTTTCTTTTTAAAATCTTTTGCCATTGCATAACTACCAACTAATCCTAATTCTTCTTCGTCAAACCAAGCAAAAATAATATTTACTTTTCTTCCTTTTAATTCTTTCAAAACTCTTGATGCTTCTAAGACAGCAGAACTACCAGTAGCATTATCATCAGCACCCATATTTTTTACAGAATCCATGTGAGCTCCAACTAAAATATATTCATCGGTAGTTGTTTCAGCATTTAGGATTGTAAAAATATTATCGCCATTTTTTCTGTAGCTGTGCATTTCTGGTTTGTATCCGTATCCAACAAGAACAGATTTTATATATTCTTTTGTCTTTTGTCTTCCTTCAGTTGTTCCTCTTTC
>JBBTGK010000279.1:0-9467 GCA_038060635.1 Cyanobacteriota bacterium
ATAGCTCTGGATAAATTAGTTTTGATAAAAATAATTTTAATGTTTCTTATTTATTCTGTATTACCTATTATCAGTATATTCCAGAATATAAATTTGTCGAACTCAGGTTATTCTAATCACTTTTAGGATTCATAATTAAATAACTTCAGTAAGTTAATTATTTTTTTAATTGCTGGTTTTTTAATTGTTGTTTATGCTTATTTTTGGCTTGTTATTGACAATTGTATTCGTTACAATGAAACTAAACAAGAACTTGTGTGGATAGGCACTGAAGCACGAGATCCCTACAAGTTCTTGTGATGCTCTAAAATTATTAAAAATGCCAAATATTTAAAATATTATTTTTATTCTTTAGTTCAGAAAGTTATTTAATTTTTGATTCTAAAATTAAAATTTCAAATGTTCTCTTGATTTCCACATATAATCAATACCAGAAACAACAGTAAAAACGACAGCAACATTATAAACCATTGTAGCAAACCAACCAAGATCAAAAAGGAACGAAATTACGGCTATTATTTGTAAAACAGTTTTTACTTTACCTAAACGACTTGCACCAGTAGCTTTAACGCCTACTTCTGCTAGCATCCCTCTAAGAGCCGTAATAATGAATTCTCTTGAAAGAATTATAACAACTGTCCAACCTGGAACAAATCTCCATTCTATTAAAGCTATAAGAGCTGCTGTAACTAAAAGTTTATCTGCCAATGGATCTAATAATTTACCTAAATTAGAAGTTTGATTCCATTTTCTTGCCAAATAACCATCAAAAAAATCTGTTATTGCAGCTATAGAAAAAATAACACCTGCAATTAAAAGGTTATCAGGATGAGATGTTTTATATATGTTGTATGTATCTAAATCAAAAACAAAATAACAAAAAAACGGTATTAAGGCTATTCTAAATATTGTTAATAGATTTGGTATAGTCATTATTTATTTATACTATTTCACCAAAAGTATCATACACTTTTACTTTTGTTATTTTAACATTTACGATATCACCAGGATCAGCAGTACCCTTAACGGTTGTAAAACCATCTATTTCTGGTGCATCTCTATAAGTTCTACCAAAAATCTGTCCTTTTTCAGGATTAACACCTTCAATAAACATAGGAAGAACTTTACCAACAAGTTTTGCATTAGTTTCTTTTACTATTTCTTGTTGAATGGTCATTAATTCTTTTCTTCTCTTTATTTTTACTCTTTGTTTTACTTGTTCTTTTATATCACCAGCAGGAGTACCAACTTCTTTAGAGTAGGTAAAAACACCAAGATGTTCAAATTTATGTCTTTTTACAAATTCACAAAGATGTTCAAAATGTTCTTTCTTTTCTGATGGATAGCCTACAATAAAAGTAGTTCTTAAAACAAGATCAGGAATAGTTTTTCTCATTCTTAATAAAAGATCTTCTATTTTTTCTTCAGAAGAAGGTCTTTTCATATCTTTAAGAACTTCATGATGACTATGTTGCAATGGCATATCAATATATTTTAATATTTTTTCTTCTTTTGCGATAAGATCTAATAAATCTTGTGTAATTGTACCAGGGTAAGTATATAAAAGTCTATAATAAGGACTATTTGATATTTTTACTAACTCTTTAAGTAATTCAGTTATATTTACTTCTTTTTTATTCATATCATGACCATAAGCGGTTAAATCTTGAGCTACTAAAGCAACTTCATTTATACCATTTTTTGCTAATTCGGTTACTTCTTGAACAATAGAAGAAATAGGACGACTTTGATTTTTTCCTCTTAGTTTTGGAATAATACAAAAAGTACAAGGATGATCACAGCCTTCTGATATTTTTACATAAGAAAAACTACCAAAAGAGGTGCTATAACGAGGAAGCTCAAAATCTGTTGAAAAATAATCTAATATTTTTGTTTCGTTTCTTTCATAGCCTGTTACTTTATCTAACACACTAACAATATTAGTTATCTCTCCTGTACCAATAAAAGCACTTATTTCAGGCATTTTTTCTTCTATATTGTCTTCTCTAAAACGCTCTAAAAGACAACCTGCCATAATTACTTTTTTACCATCTCTGATAGTATCAAAAATAGCTCTCATTGATTCTTTTTGAGATGAGTCTATAAAACCACAAGTGTTTACTAGAACAACTTCGGCTTCGCTTTGATCATGTGTTACAACATAACCAGAGTTATTAACTAACCCTAGCATTATTTCTGTATCCACAAGATTTTTGGGGCAACCAAGACTGATCACCCCAACTTTTGTTAATGTTTTATTTGCCATGAACTCTTTTTTATTAAAAATACCTAGAAAACTATTTATTTCCTAGGCGATTATGTTTATTTTTTCTATCTTGTTACAGATGCAGATGTAACAGAACCAGCAGAAACTATTTCACCAAAAGGCTCTTGATCCGCAGCAGATGCTACTGTAGAAGTATTTCTTTGTAATCTATCAGTTTCTGGATCAATCATCGATAAAGAAAGACCTGATGTATTTGTAGCATAAATATAATCTTTACCATTAAAATTAGCTACTGCAACTCCTACAGGATTATATGAATCTCTTCCTGTATTCCCTTGGAAACCTGTAGAACCTGTAAGAGGAATATTAACAACTTTCTGAGTTTGAACATCAATAGAAGAAATTATTGAAGCATTATAACCAGCTACATAAACTTTTTCTCTTCCTGCTAATGTTGTATAAACAGTCATATTTTTAGGCCCAATATTAGAATTTACACTTAAATTTGCACCAGTACCAGATCTAAGATTTATTTGCACGGGTGTTCCTGTAGATTGTTTACCATCAACTACCATTATAGTATCTCTTGTATAATCAGCTATATAAACTTTTTCTTGTTTTGTCATTACAATACCTTCAAGTATTGTAGAGTTAGCCGAACCTGCTATTGAATTTGCTACAAGTGCAACTTCACCACTTTTCTTAATTAAATTAGTTCCTGTTTTTGTCAAAACCAATAGTTTTGCATTTGCAGAATCTGTAACAAATAATCTTGTTCCATCTGGGCTAATTACCATTTTTTTAGGAGCAGCACCCTGAAGAGTAACAACACCAACTACTCTTGGAGAAGAAGTAACGCTTCTTGTATCCAAAACTAATATTCTTCCATCACCCTCATAAGCAACATAAGCTTCTGGAAATTTTGGGTTAAAAACTATACCTGCTGGTCTATTCCCACTTCCAACAGAATTTAATTTTTGAAAAGTATCATTAGGTTTTCTTAAAAAAACAGAAACTGTTCCACTTATAGAGTTTGTTGCTAAAATCATTCTAGCATCTGGGCTTACTGCAATACTAGATGGTTTTTCATCTGTAAAAAGTGAGTCAAAAGCTTCGTTAGTAGAAGTATTTATTACATCTATTCTGTTTTTATTTGGCACAACAGCAAAAGCAGTTGTACTTACATTAGTTAATATTGCATCAGGAGTGCCACGAAAACAACCAGATGCAGCAGACATCATCAAAGCAGAACAAAAAATACCTACTACAGACTTTGTTAATTTTTTGCTAATTATCATATTAGCCTCCGTATTTTTCAAAAAATTCTAATTTTATTTTTTTTACTTTTAAATATTAGATTTTAACCTAATAGATAACTTTAAACAAGTACTAAGAATTATTATAGCATAGAAAGGTTAAGACTTGCTTTAAAATTTAATTTTGTTATAACCTTTTTTTAACTTTTGGTATTTTGCAAACAATAACAGAATGAAATTATTTATACATAATGTAATCATTAGAGGAAAATTAGATATATCTATTTTTTAATCTAATGAATTACTCGGTACTTCAGTCCGAGGATTTTTTATTTAACATAACTTATAATAAAAAAAGTAAGTATAAAATAATTTACATTAGATTAATAAAATACAATAATAAATAAATGTTTAAATTTTTGATAGATAATTTGGAGTAGATCTATGAATAGAAAGCATGTTATAACAGACCCAAGTAAATTAGTTAGAATAGAATTAAGAAATCAAGGTTTTGATCTTGATAAAGTAAATATGCCTAAAAGAGTATATATGTTTGCAGATAGTCTATATGATGAAATTCTAAATCGTAATGTAGGAGAATACAAATTTTCTCTTGGTGGTGAATTATATGTATTCAAAAATAACAATAATATAGGATTTATAAAATCAGCAATGTGTTCTCCTGCAATGGCTATACAGACAGAGGAGCTAGTTGCATGTGGAGTAAAAGAATTAATTCATATAGGATTTGCAGGTGGTATAAAAAATGATATAAAAATAGGAGAATTGATTATTACTGATGGAGCATATAATGATACTGGTATAGCTAGATTGTATGGATTTGATGAAAAAATAATTTATTCAAATGAAGAACTGTCTCAAGAAATAAAGATTTTATTTGAAAATGATGTAATTAAAACAATAAAAGGATTACATTGGACAACAGATGCAGGCTATCATGAAACATGGGGACAAATTATGGATTATAGAGAAAAAAATGCATTATGTGTTGAAATGGAAGGAGTCGGATTGTTCACAATCGCAAGATATCATAATATTAAGGCAACAGGAGTATATATAATATCAGATATATTTAATGAAGATGGATGGTGTTTAGGATGGAATGAAAGCAAAATATCTGCGGTTGTTTCAAGAGTTATTTCGACTATTATTAAATCAATAGAAAAAAACCATACTTTATAAAAAAGATTAACTTTCAACTTTTAGTTTATTTATTTTTTAACTCGTTTTTTTCCTACATTTTTTATAAGTTTATTAAATTTAGGGCATTCTAAATGGCTTTTTGCTTTGCAATTTGCAACATGAATAAGCATATCCCTTACTATAATTAAATGATTAATAGTTTGTTCAAATTCTTCAGCTTTATCAAGAAGTTTTTCTCTGTTAATAAAAAGCTCTCCATTTGTAGAAAACATTTCAGCAATTTCATTTAGAGAAAAACCTGCTTGAGAGCCTAATGAAATTAAAGATAATTGTTCCAAAACAGTTATATCAAAAATTCTTCTTAATCCATTTCTTCCTATAGATTTAATAAGACCTTTTTCTTCATAATATCGTAATGTTGATGCAGGTAATCCAGATTTTTGAATTACTTCTCCAATATCTAAATTTTTTTTCATTTTTCCTATTGACCTCAAGTTAACTTTAGATTCTATAATATTATAATAAAGAATAAATTAGAACTTTGGAGGTATTATGGATAAAAAATTTTGGAAAAGTAAATGGGATAAAAATGAAATAAGATTTAATCAAAGCAAGCCTCACCCTCTATTAGTAAAACATTTTGATAAACTTTCTTTAGATAAAGGAAATAGAGTCTTTCTTCCATTATGTGGAAAAACTATTGATATTGCGTGGTTAATTTCTAATGGATTTTATGTTGTAGGCGTTGAGTTTGTAGAACTAGCTATACAGCAATTATTTAATGAACTTGAAATAGAACCTCAAATAGAACAAGTAGGAGAATTAAAACTTTATCGCTCAGAAAATATTGATATTTTTGTTGGAGATTTTTTCAAAGTAAGAGGTAAAATGCTTAAACCTATAAATGCTGTTTATGATAGAGCTGCCTTAGTTGCTTTACCTGAAAAAAAACGTATTAAATATGCTAAACACCTTGTAAGCATTACAAAAAAAGCACCTCAAATTCTTATAACTTTTGATTATAATCAAGAAGAAATTTCTGGACCTCCTTTTTCAATTAATAGTGATGAAATAAAAATGCATTATGGAGATAAATATAAAACAGATCTTATTGAAAGTATTTATAGTTATAGTAGTTTAAAAAAAAGTGTTTCTGTAGCTGAAAATATTTGGATTCTTTCAGAATAAAACAGAATTATAATTTTAATATTATCGAATAGAGTTATCTTTTTATTTCAATTGATTTAGAGCAACATGAAACAATTTCTCCATAAGGTTCTTGACGAGAATCATAAATAGATATATATATTTGTAATCTATCAGTTTCAGGATCAATTATTGATAAAGGAAGCCCTGATGTATTTGTAACATAAATAAAATCTTTTCCATTAAAATTTGCTACTGTAATTCCAACTGGATTGTATGAATCTCTTCCTGTATTTCCTTTATACTTTCTAAGAGAAATATTAAAAACTTTACTTGTTTGAACATCAATTGAAGAAACTATTGATGCTTTGTAACCTACCACATAAATTTTTTCTTTTCCTGATAATGTTTTATAAAAAGTCATATTTCTTGGACCAATATTATAACTATCTTCCAAATTATTGTTATCTGTATTTCTTAAATTTATAACTTGTGGTTTTTCATTAATTTTTTTTGTATCAACAATTAAAATATTATCTCTTGCATAGTCAGAAATGTATATTTTTTCATTTTTTGTTATAGCAATACCATCAAAATTTGTTGAATTAGAAACATCATATTTGGGATTTTCAATAAGAGATATTTCTTCAGTTTTTTTTATTAATTCATTTTTTGTTTTTGTAAAAACTAATAATTTACGATTTGCAGAATCAGTAACAAAAAGTTTAGTTCCATCTTTATTCGTTACCATTTTTTTAGGGGTAGAGCCTTTAATATCAATAGTAGAAATAATGCTTGGAGAAATATTTGTATTTTTTGTATCTAAAACTAATATTTTCCCATCATCTTCATAAGCAACATAAGCTTCTGGAAAAACAGGATTAAAAACAATACCTTGTGGATTTTTTCCACTTCCAATAGAATTTAGTTTTTGAAAAGTATCATTTGGTTTTTTAAAAAAAGCTGAAACTGTGCCACTACCAGAATTTGTAACCAAAATTAATTTTTCATCTGGGCTTATTGCAACACTAGATGGTTTTTCTTCTGTAAAAAGATCATCAAAAGCTTCATTATAAGACATATTCATAACCTCAACTCTGTTTTTATTTGGAACAACAACAAAAGCAGTAGTTATTATCTCACTAGGAACACTACAAGATGCAAAAATAAATAAAAAACAAAAAAGAATTAATACAGATTTTGTTAATTTTTTTATTATTATCATATTAATTACCTGTTTTTATCAATTATGCTCTGTTTTTAAAAAAAAGGGTTTGATGAATCAAACCCCTGCGATAACATTGTATTTCAACAACATTAAATTTTAACAATATTTTTATGTAAGAAACGATTTTAAATCGTTCCTTTTTAGATAAAAAAATCCTAATTCTTAAAGATCAAAAATAGAACCCATAAATAATATACTTTGTGTACTTTTATCTCTTATTACATAAAAAAACGGGCTATCAACATTCATTTCAAAAGGATCTTCAGGAATCATAATAGAAGTTGCTGTAACTGTTCCTGCTGTAACCGCAGCCGCTTCTGTTCCTTCTTCATTAACATCAATAAAAGTTTTATGTTTTACTTGAGATATTTTTGAATTAGTTACAGGTTTTGCAAAAAGCTTACTTAAATTTGCAGAATCAGAAAAAGCATCACTCATTCCAATTGTAGAAAGAGCATCATTTAAAGAAGCTTCATATTCAAGTTTAAATTTAGGCATGGTTATTTTACCTTTTTTCTTTTTAAGTTTTCCAATCAATTCAGTCAATTTTTCAGAAGTCATATTTTTATTCAAATCTGCAATTCCTTGACCTGCACCTGGTAAAAAGATAAACATAGAAATATTTTCTTTTCCATAAGGAAGTTCTATCCCTTGCAAACCAGCATCATTTACATATTTATAATCATCAAAATTAGACATCATAGGAACATCTTTTGTTTTAGTAGCACCTTTAAAACTTATATCTTTTGTAAGTTCTTTTTCAAATTTATTTGTCCAAGTTCCTTTAAAATAAATAGCATTAATTAAAACTAATAAATCTTGTTCACTTAAACTGTCTATTATCTTACTTATTTTACTATTGGTAGAATTCTTAACCCATTCATTTATAACATCAACAGATTTTTTTGAACTAAAATCTAAAGAACTAATTTCTGCTTTATAAGAATCGCTCATATTTTTTTTGAAATCACTAGAAAATTCTAAACTTTTATTTCCCCAAAGAGAGTTTGCAATATTTAATTTTACTCCTGCATCAACATTAGAAAGTTGACGCATTAAAGTATTATTTGCTTTATTTATTTCATCTAAAGAAGATCCAGTAAATTCTAAAACTTTTTCCATTTCTTCTTTTGTTTTTCCATCTGCTGCGTTATAAATCATAGAAAGACAAAAAAGAATACTTGTAGGGGAAATAAAAATATTACCTTCCTTTTTTAATAATTCAGAATAGATTTTAAAAGCAAATTTGTTATTAGATTGAACAACCTTATCATCTGAGGTTATTTTTTTATCTTTATCTGTCAAAGGCTCTAAAGTTGACTGTATTGTAGATTGAGCTGATGGTTTTGCACTTGGATCAGTCGATTTTACAGCATCATTTTTACAACCCAAAGTTGATAAAACAACACTTAAAATTAAAGCTGTACTTAAAATTTTTTTCATATTTAATCCTTTTATTTTTATAATATACATAGTAAAAAGTAAAAAGTGAAAAGTAATGAGATAAGAAGATTGTTAATATCAACTTATTTTTAATTATTTTCTCAAAATAATTTTACTTGAGTATAAATTATTTATTTTTTGCTTTTTCTTTTGCCCATGAGTCTTTTAAACCAACTGTTCTATTAAAAACTAAATTATCTTTATTAGAATCTTTTGAATCTAAACAAAAATATCCATTTCTAATAAATTGAAATCTATCTTCCATTTTTGCATTAGCAAGACTTGGCTCTAATTTAGCATTTGTTAATGTAATTAATGATTCTGGGTTTAAAATAGATTTATAATCTTCTACAAATTCTTCTGCATTTGGAACAGTAAAAAGATAATTATAGAGTCTTAATTCTGCACTTATTGCATGTTTTGCAGAAACCCAATGAATAGTTCCTTTTACTTTTCTTATACTTTGATTTCCAGATCCACTTTTAGTTTCAGGATCATAAGTACAATGAACTTCAGTAATTTCTCCATTTTCATTTTTTATAATGCTTTCACATTTTACATAATAAGCACTTTTTAATCTTACTTCATTTCCTATAAATAAACGATTATAACCTTTTGTTGGATTTTCTTCAAAATCAGATTTTTCTATATATAACACTTTAGAAAAAGGCATATTTCTTTTTCCAGATTCAGGATCTTCAGGGTTATTTTCAATTTCTAATTCTTCTTCCAAATCTTCAGGATAATTATCAATAACTAATTTTATAGGATCAAGAATAACCATTACTCTAGTAGCTTTTTTATTTAAATCTTCTCTAATACAAAAATCAAGTTGAGCAATATCAACAACACTATTACTTTTTGCTAACCCAACCATTTCACAAAAATTTCTTATAGATTCAGGTGTATAACCTTTTCTTCTAAAAGCTGAAACTGTTGGCATTCTTGGGTCATCCCAACCAGTAACAAATTTTTCTTCTACCATGTTTCTCAAATATCTTTT
>JBBTGK010000280.1:0-10038 GCA_038060635.1 Cyanobacteriota bacterium
TGTATTAACTATTATCACTACATTTGATAAGATAAATTTATCGAACTCAGGTTATAACTATATAATTTTTTCAGAAAATACACTTTTTAATAACCAAATATAGAATATTATTATAAGGAATTAATTAATATATTTCCATAAAATTTTACCAGAAGTATCTATTTCTACTATTTGCCTATTATTATTATGAATAATCAAGGTATTTCCATCAGGTAGTCTTTTTACAAAAGAAGGACTCATTAATTTTGTTATTCCTTGACCTTCAAAAAACCATACTATTTTACCTTCAGTAGAAATCTCTATTATTCTAGAATTCTTAGTGTCAGCAATAAGAGTATTATTATTTTCCAATCTTTCGGCATATTCAGGATAAGATAATTTTCCATCATCTTTACCTGATATTTTATGAGTTCCATAAGTCCAAACAATTTCTTTATTTTCATTAACTTCAGAAATAAAATGATTCATCCAATCAACAATTAAAGTATTGTTATTTTTCAAACGACTAACGGAATGAGGTGATTTAAGATTATTATCATATTCCCAAATTATAGAATTATCTTCTTTATTAACTTCAAAAACTTTTGCATGATGAGAATCGGATATTAAAAGAGAATTATTATCTGTAACATAAAAACCTTTTGGGGAGGTTAATTTACCAGTTGAATTATCAAAAGACCATAGAATATTTTTAGTTTCCTTATCAATCTCTATTATTCTTTTATTATCTGTATCAGAAACAAAAATAGAATTGTTTTTTATTAAAACATAACTTGGTTTAGCTAAAACACCATCTTCGCCAAAAGACCAAATAACAGTTCCTTTTCTATTTATTATATTAATAATATTTGAAGCTCTATCTATAAATGGGATTGTAATATCAGAAATTTTTGCATTAGGAGTTGTTATAACATGAGATTTATTTGCTCTTTCAAAAGATGAAGTTCTTACTTTTTCAGGAGATAATAATTCACTTAAGGTCTGGTTATTAGGATTACTTCTTTGATTATATCTATTGGAAACACCATGAAAAACCTTTATTTTTTTTACATTTTCTTCGACAACTCTTACCTCTTTATCGCTATCTGTCATCAACTCTTCCATAGGACAAACCCAACAAGCTTTTCTTGTTCTATAATCAACTTCAACAACTGTTTTATCTCCTACTATAAGAATATTACCACTTCTTAATTTATATATTCTTATTGGATTTTCTACAGTTTCACCTTCTTGATCTGTTTTGTATTCCCATAAAAGCTCTTTTTCTAAATTAACTTCTATAACTCTTTTATTCCCAGAATCTAATATAACAGTTGTTTGATCCCCCATTCTCCAAGCACTTAAAGGAGTATTTAATTGATTTGTGCCACTACCTTTAGCCGATGAGCCTTCTACATTTTTTTCATTTCCATATTGCCAAACTATTTTTTTATCTCTGATTTCAATAATTCTATGATTAAAAGCATCTGTAATTATATTTGTAGCACCCGCTGTTCTTTGGCAAAAAGTAGGTTTTTTTAATAAATTTTCACCAACGCCTTCTTTACCTTTTTGTCCATAAGACCAAACAATTTCTTGATCTTCTGTTACTTCAAAAACTCTGTTATTACCAAAATCAACAATAATTGTATTCCCACTTTCTAACCCAGAAATACTTACAGGGTTTTTTAGCTCATGTTCATCTGAATATTTATAATCTAATTCCCAAAAAAGTCTTCCTTTTGGTGTAAGCTTAAAAACTCTATTTGAAGAATAATCAACCATAAGAGTAATATTATTTTTTAATCTAACAGCATCTCTTGGTCTATCAAGTTCTACTTCTATGGCATGAAGAGCATCTTTTCTTATTTCCCAAACTACTTTTCTTGTAGGATCAACTTCCATAATCTTGTGATTTACAACATCAATTACCATTATGTGTCCTTTTTTTAGATTTTCAAACGGTTCATAACTAGCAATTTGTAAAAGTCTTCTTCTTATTGCATCTTCTGGTTTTTCAAGCTCAAAACCGCATCTTCTACAAGTATAACTACCTAAAAGTGGAGCATCACAATTTGGACAATTAGTTGCAATAGTTTTCATCCCTGCTGATATTAAACTATCACGTTCAAGTTCTCTTATCCACTCGATACAGTCAATTCTAGTAAAAGTTATTTCAAAATGATAACCTTCAATAAAATCTTGTAGTCTTATAATTGAAACATCATGCCATTCTATTTCCATTCTTGCTTTTGTAATGGCATTACCAAGTCTTACAGCAACAAAAGAATCTTTTTTATCTAAATCTTGTTGTATTTTTAAAAATCTAAGCTCTATTTCAGATTCTACAGCATCCCACTCTTCTATTCTAGCTTTTTCTCTTAGAATATCTTCGTATTCTCTCCAAACTTTTTCTTTACATTTTTTTAAAAGTACTGAATCTAAACCTGGAGTTATATTTGCATATTCAATTTTATTTTGTTTGGGATTTAATTTCCATTCAACTTCATTATCATTCTTTTTATTTTCATTATTAGTTTTTGAATTTAGCTGAAAACTTGAAATATCAATTTCTTTTGTTGTTTGATTTGCAGTATTCTCTTTATTTTCAGTTAAATTTTTATTTATTGATAGGTTGTTTTTATTATCATTATCTTGAATTAAATCATTTTGCAAAAATATTGGTTCATTAAAGCTATTTTCAATCATTATAGAATAGATTTTGTCTAATTTGTCAAAATCTAAAATATTTTTATCAACTAATATTTGAAGTATTTCTTTATTTTCAAAAAAAATAGGGTTTATTTCGACAGAACCTATCATTATTGGTTTTGTTGAATCTTTTATAGAAAATCTTTTTATAGCTTTTTCTTCTTTTACGTCAAAAACAGTTATAACTGGTGTAAAAGCCTCAGGATCTGGAATATGAGTCATAAGATAAATAAAATCATTATTTTTTGACATTGTTAAAATATCATAACTAGATTCTGATAAACTAAATAAATCTCCTTTTAAAGGAAAATCTTTTTTAAGTGATAAATCATTTGAATTTATTAATTTTAAAGTCTGTTTTGGTTTTAATGTAATTACATAAATAGATTCTTGATCTGGAGATAAAATAATGTTACCCAATATTCCTAAAGAGGTACTTTTAGATTCTATTGCTAAAGTCTTTAAATCAATAGTATATATAATAGAAGTTTGATTATCAGTAATAAATACTTTATTTTTTAAATTAGAAATAGCAATATTTATAGTTTTACTTCCTCCTTTTGCTCTTATTTCAAACGTTTTTATTATTTCATCCGTTTTGGTATTTATTATATGAATGGAACCTTCTGCTCTATTTGAAATTACTAAAAAAGAAAAATCTGGAGAAAATACAAAATCTAAAGGAAATGATTCAGTTTTATTTTTTGGGATGTAATGAGATAATAATTGATTTGTATTTATAAAATATTCTTCATATTCAAAAGAAGATGTATAAATATAGCCTTTGTTATTTTTAATACCTATTCCTAAATCATAAAAATCTTCTGATGCAATAAATTTTTTTCTTACATGTTCTTCATCAAAACCAACTATTTTATTTCCAAAAAAAGAACAATCAGATTTTTTTAAAGCTATTTTTGATTGAGTTGGAATATTAATTTCTTTTATTTTTTCTGATTTAGAATTTAATACTTTTATAATAGGTGAAAAGGAATCTAAAATATATATTTTATCAAAAAAACTATCTTTTTTATCTCTAAAAATCTGATTTTGTTCATCAGCAAACTCTTCAATTTTATCAGGTGTTATTAAATTGTCTTTAATAATGTATTGTATTATTTCAGTTTCAAATTCTTTATATTTAGTAATCACTTTTTAAAGCTCTCAGAAAAAATAATGATAAATGTATTTTACAATTTTAATATCAATAAATCTATAGAGAATTTAGATATGAAGTAAAATAACTGTTAAAAAACAAAAAGCTTGTCGTTAGATAAATTTTAATCTAATTCATAAATTATATTACTAAGGGCTAATATTACGGCTGTTTCTGATCTTAAAATATTATTAGATATACTAGCAATTTTATAGTTATTTTCAGAAAAAAACTTTGCTTCATTTTCAGAAACCCCCCCCTCAGAACCAATTAATACATTAATTTTTTCTTTATTAGTAATAGTTTTCAATATATTTTTTAATGGATTTTTAGCTTTTTCATAACATATTATTGAGTTAAAAGGATTTAATATTTCTAATCTATTTTTTAAATGTTCTATTTTATGTAATTTAGGTATAAAATTTCTTTTACTTTGTTCTGAAGCTGATCTTATTATTTTTTCAAATCTTTCTTGTTTTTTTAAATATATGTCTTTAGATATAATAGAATAATCCATAATTACAGGGTAAATATTATCAATTCCTAATTGAGTTGCTTTATCTAAAATTTCTTCAAAAACATCTATTTTAGTTATTCCTTGAAATAAGGAGATTTCTATATTATTTTTCTCAAAAAAACTTTGTTGTAAAATTTCATAAGTTAGATTTTTTTTATTTATATTTACTATTTTACATTCAAAAAAATTACCTTTATTATCTGCACAAGTAAATAAAGATGATTCTTTCAATCTAAGAACTTGTATTAAATGATGAAAAATATCATCTGAAATAATTTTTTCTTCTGATTCTTTTTCTGAAATAAAAAAATGTGGTATATGTTTCATTTTTAATTAAATATTTTCTAAATTAAATAAAATATCTCTATAAACATCAGATAATGATTCTAAACTTTTTATATCAACCCATTCATTAGAACTATGATGATTATCTCCTAATGGGCCAATTGTTAAAGTGGGTATTCCTAAAACACCAAAAACATTTTCATCTGCTTCAGATTGCCCATAGTTAAAAAAAACTTCATTATAAACCTTTTTCATTGATTTTATAGCAATTTGTAAAAAATTATTTTTTTCATCCAGTTCAAATGGTTCTAAAAAAGGAGTTGGTCTTTCAGATAATTTAACAATAAAATCTGCTTTTAAATGATTATTTAATTTTAATTCTGAAATAAATTTTTCTATTTTTTCTTTTATTAATTTAGAAGTATCTGGAGGAACTATAAGAAAATCTAATTCTATCTCTGCATAATCAGGTATAGATAAAGAATTTGTTTTACCTTCAAATCTTCTTGCAAAAAAATCTGTTTTACCCATTTTTATATTTTCAGTAAATTTAAGCTGTTTTAATTTAGTTAAAAACAAGGCTCCTTCTTCTATAGAATTAATCCCTTTCTCTTTTTCAGCACCGTGAGAAGATTTACCTTTTATTATTATATTAAAAACACAACGACCTTTCCTACCTATGGTTATAAACCTTTCAGCTTTGTTAGATTTGGAATAAGGTAAACATGATTCTGGCACTAAAATACCTTTTACATCATCAAGCCAATCTGTTTTTGATAAAGAAAAAGCACCTTCAGAAAAATTCTCTTCATCAACTGAAAAACATATTTTTAATTTAAAATTTTTTGGTTCAAAATTCTCTACAGCTCTTATTATTGCTACAATACCACCTTTCATATCGGTAGAACCAAGTCCAAAGACTTTATTCTCAGATAGAACTAATTCAAAAGGATTAGTTTCCCAATTACCATAAATAGGAACGGTATCTAAATGAGCATACAAAAGATACGATATATCACTATTACCTTTTTCGGCTAATATATTAAATCTTTTTTCTGAAATAAAATGTTTTTTGACTTTAAATCCTTTTTTAATTAAAAAATCAAATAAAAAAATACCTAATTCATACTCATTAGGATATATAGAATTTATACTTATAATTTTTTTTAATAGTTCTGTAGATTCTTTCATTTGAATATAATTTTAACAAAAAAAATCATTGTAGGGAATAAGAATAAGCTTTAATATTTAAAATTTTGTTTATCTATAAAAAAATAATCTAAAGTAAATATCTATAATTTATTTATTTTTTTAGTTTCAATATTTAATTCATATTTATCATTAATCTCATTTAAGATAATAAGCTTATTTTTTTGAATTTTTAAGGAAATAATAAAAACATCTTGAACATCTTTTTCTAAATTATTATCATAATTTATTTTATAAATTTGAATTTCCCATATTTTTTTATTTAAATTTATATCCCATGCTTCTATATATCCATGTTTTACCTTTCCATTAATAATTTTAAAATGAGGTACTATATATTTTATTCCGTTTGAGATAACAGGATTAACTTCTTTTGGAGCTAATCTTTTTGCATTGGAAGAAGAAACAAAAAATAAATTAAAAAATAAGAATGTTAAAAGTATTTTTATAAAAGTATTAATATTTTTTAGATTCATAATAACCAAAAATTTCTCATAAAAAATTAAATCATAGAGCTTATAAATATATAATATAGAAAAAAAATAAATTTTGATACTAAATTATTAAAAATTATTTTTTAAAAAAACTATCCAAATTCAATTAAACGGATATAATTATGTTCAGTTACATAAGTAAAAAAGGAAATTTTTATGGCAAACATTTATTTTGAAGATGATGATGATGATGAAAAAACTTCTGTAAAAGAACTTTTGGAAGGGCTTAGTGATGATAAGCTTTTTAATAAAAAGTTTTTAGATCAAAGAAAAGTTTTTTTGTGGGGTGCAGTAACAGATGAATCTGCAAAATATGTAGTAAACAGATTAATGTATCTTGAATCAAAAGATCCTGGAAAAGAAATCAAATTTTTTATAAATAGTCCTGGTGGAATGGTAACGGCAGGTATGGTTATTTATGATACTATGAAAATGATAACATCTCCAGTTGCTACAATATGTATGGGTTTAGCTGCTTCTATGGGTTCTATTCTTTTATCTGGTGGAGCAAAAGGAAAAAGAGCAATTTTCCCAAGTGGAAGAGTTATGATACATCAACCAAGTATAGGTGGACAAATGTATGCAAGTGCTTCTGATATATCTATTCAAGCAAAAGAAATTATGAAAACAAAAGAACTAGGAGCAAGAATTTTATCTGATAATTGTAACCTTTCTTTTGATAAAGTAATGAAAGATTTTGATAGAGATTATTGGATGGATTCTAAAGAATCACTTGAATATGGAATTGTTGATAAAATAATTGATAGTTTAGATTAATTTGCTTTAATTATTCTAGCTTAACCCTTGTTATTAGGTATCTACTCTATAAAATTAAATAATTTATAAAAATCCCATCTCTAAAGTTTATAGCGTTGGTGGGCTGAGTTTGATATTTTTAATAAGGGTTTTTATTATTTTAAGTATAAAATCAAACTAAATAAGGAAGTTTTGAAGTATTTCACATTAATTATTGATTTAATAAAAGATTTAAAACTTGTATATATAAACATAAAAAACTCTTTTTATAATTTTTTTCTTTTTATTTATGAAGTAATCTCTTTTTATTCTAATAAAAATCTTAGAAAAATTGATTTTGAGTTTTTTAAAATATATGCAATAAAAGATCAATTTACAATTTCAATTCAAGAAAGCAAAGAAATTTTTGGAATAAATGAAGAAGAGTTTACCTATGGGGAAGCAGTTTGGACTTCTTTTGATAAAATACTTAAATTTATAAATCCTCCTCCAAATGCTATTTTTTATGATTTAGGATGCGGTATCGGAAGAATTTGTTTTTTTACTTCAATAAAATATTCTTTATATTCAAAAGGAATAGAGCTTTTACCTACTTTTATAAAAAATGCAAATCATATAAAAAATAAATTTGATGTTAAAAATATTTTGTTTATTGAAGATGATTGGAATAAAATAGATATATCTGACGCAGACATTGTTTATGTTGCAACAACTTGCTTTGATGATTTTTTATTAGAAAAATTGACAAAAAAATTTGAAATACTTAAAAAAAATACAAAAATAATATCAGTTTCAAATGAGCTAAAGTCAGATAAAATTAAGTTATTAAAAATTATTAGCTTACCTTTTTCTTGGGGTAAAGCAGATGTGTATATAATGGAAATAAAATGAAATTTTTTAAGTTATTTATAATAAGCTTATTTCTTTTTAGCAAACCTTCTTTTGCTAAAGATTGTCCAAAATTAGTCATAAATGAAAAAATAAAATATGGTTCCTTAGTAAAAAATAAATTTGTAGAAAGAAAAAATAAAACTTTCAAAAATGCTGAAATTGTTGTTATGCCAATGATTGTTCAGAATTTTTCTTATGATAAAAAAACATACAATTTAAAAATAAATGCAGATATAAAACTTAGTTATAAGGGAAGAGAAATTTCTACTATGTATAATATCTTTGGCATGGATGGTAAAAAACTTTTTATTGCTGATAAAAAAGTAAAAAAACTAAGAGAATTAGTTTTAGCTGAATTTGATATTCATTTAACAATTCCAAGCGAAATAAAAGGCGAAATAACTGCAAATATAAAAATAAAAGATATGAATGAGAAATGCAGAACAGGTAATTTTTCTACAAAACTTATGATAAATTAATTTGATAAAAAATCTTGATAAAAAACAATTAGCCTATTTAGAATTACACTTTTGTGTTTTTTTATGGGGTTTTACTGCTATATTAGGAAAATTAATTCAAATAAGTGAATTACCTTTAGTTTGGTTCAGAATATTAATAACTTGTATAAGTATTCTTTTTATCCCCAAATTTTTTGAAAATTTAAAAAAAGTAAATAAAAATCAAATAAAAAACTTAGCTTTTATTGGTTGTTTGGTCGCCTTACACTGGTTATTTTTTTATGGTTCAATAAAATATTCAAATGCTTCTATTGGGGTAATTTGCATGTCAACATCAGCTTTTTTTACTTCATTAATAAATCCGTTATTTTTTAAGAAAAAACTTCAAAGATCTGAATTATTATTTGCTTTATTTGTTATTTTTGGTATGTATTTAATCTTTAATTCATCTAGTTTATATATATTGGGAATAATTTTAGGTCTCATTGGAGCTTTATTAGCTTCAATTTTTACTATTTTAAATAAAAAAGCGGTTGAAGAGATTGAACCATTAAGTATGACTTTTATAGAATTAGGCTCAGGATTACTTTTTTTAACTATTATTTCTCCAATATATTTTTATCTTTTTCCCAAATCAAATTTTTTACCATCAACAAATGATTTTTTTTATCTTATGATTCTTGCCTTACTTTGTACAACACTACCTTTTAGTCTTTCATTAAAATCATTAAAACATGTATCAGCTTTTACTGCTAACTTTGCAGTTAATTTAGAACCTATATATGGAATAATATTAGCCTTTATTATATTCAAAGAAAATAAAGATCTTAATCTTAATTTTTATATTGGAGCATTTGTAATAACATTATCTGTTTTTAGTCAGGGATTTATAAAAAAAATATTTAAATAACTTTATAAATACTTCTATTTTGAAGTTTATTAAAGATGTTATTTCATAATGCTATTTATTAGATAATATTTAAATTAGAACTTCTTATTTTTTTATTAACTCGTTTAATTCATGTTAAAAATTAATAAAGGTAGGATTTACAAACGTTTATATTCTATTGATTACTTGCGTTTTTTGTGATACCATAACAAGTTGCGTAAAAACAGTGCTTAAATATAAGTTAAGTTCTAATTAACAAATAAATAAAATTTTAGACAAGTGTCTAATATAGTCGGAGGTTTTATAATACATGATACTTTATGAGTCATCAGACATTAATTTAAAATCACTTACATTTGCTTTAGACAAAGTAGATGTAGATGAGGACGAAGATTTCATTGACGATTTGGAAGATGGAGACACCATTTCAGCGTTAGAAGACGATGTAGCTGAAATAGTAGTTGATTCGGAAGAACAACCAGTAAGATCAAAAGACGAAGACATAAGCTCAATCCAAGTTTATCTTAATTCTATAGGTAAAACACCTTTATTATCTGCTAATGAAGAAGTTGATTTAGCAAAAAAGATAAAAAATGGTGATTCTAGAGCTAAAAATCATCTTATAACAGCTAACTTAAGATTAGTTGTTAGTATTGCAAAAAGATACTGTGATTTAGGTTTACCTTTACTTG
>JBBTGK010000281.1:0-8899 GCA_038060635.1 Cyanobacteriota bacterium
TAAAAAGAGATAGTTGGTATTTACATTATGG
Organism: Cyanobacteriota bacterium; assembly: GCA_038060635.1. GTDB lineage: Bacteria > Cyanobacteriota > Sericytochromatia > UBA7694 > JACMQJ01 > JBBTGK01. The sequence continues at coordinate 32 of JBBTGK010000281.1, forward strand.
AAGAATGCCCGCGGGTATTTTTATTGAAGCAGGTCAAGCAGATTTATTATTAATATCGTGGTTAGGAATTGATTTTAGAAATAAAGGAGAAAGAGCTTATAGATTATTAGGTTGTGAGTTAATTTATCATGGTTCTTTACCTAAAGTAGGCGATACCCTTAAATATGATATTCATGTTGATGGTTTTTCAAAAACAGGCGATACAACACTTTTCTTTTTCCATTATGATTGTAATATTGATGGAAAACTTAGAATTTCTGTAAGAAGTGGACAAGCAGGATTTTTTAGCAGAAAAGAACTAGATGATTCTCGTGGTGTTATATGGGATGCAAAAACAGCAGTTTATAAAGAAAATGCAAAATTAGACATACTTGATAATCATACTAAAAAAACAAGTTTTACTCTTGCAGATGTAGAAGCATATACAAAAGGTGATATGGTTTCATGTTTTGGAGAAGAATTAAAATGGACTCAAACACATACTCGTACTCCTAGAAGTCAAGGTGGAACACATAATTTTATTGGAGAAATTACAGAATTTAATCTTCATGGAGGCCCTGCAAAAAGAGGATATCTTAGATCTGAAGTACCTGTATCTCCTAATGATTGGTTTTTTGCAGGACATTTTAAAAATGACCCTTGTATGCCAGGAACATTAATGGCTGATGCTTGTTTACAAATGATGACTTTTTATCTTGTAGCATTAGGATACTCTGTAAATAAAGATGGATGGAGATTTGAACCAATAACAGGTGAAAAATATAAATTTATTTGTCGTGGTCAAGTAATTCCAGAATCAAAAAAAATAACTTACGAAGTTTTTATTGATGAAATTATTGCTGGAGACATACCTCAACTATTTGCTCATGTAATTTGTACTGTTGATGGAAATAAAGCGTTTCTTTGTGAAAGATTTGGTATAAAAATGGTTCCTGATTATCCAATTTCTAGTATGCCTGAAATTTTAGAAAATAACGAACAAAATAACGATAAAGTAGCTAGTTTAAATGGATTTAAATATGATTATGCTTCACTTATGAATTGTGCTTTGGGAGATCCTTCTCATGCATTTGGTGATGATTTTAAACATTATAATGGAATAATTCGTAGCCCAAGACTACCATCTCCTCCTTACCATTTTATGACTAGAATGAGTGATGTTAATGCTCAATATGGTAATTATAAAAATAGACCTTATGTAGTAGCAGAATATGATATTCCTCAAGGTGTTTGGTATTTTGAAGAAAATTCTTCACCTACTATGCCTTTTGCTGTTTTAATGGAAATTGCTTTACAACCATGTGGTTGGTTTAGTACTTTTGTTTTTAAAGATGAAACTAAAGGAAAAGAGCTTTTATTTAGAAATCTTGATGGAAAAAGTACTCAATATAGAGAAATAACACAAAAAGATAAAACTATTGTAACAAAAACAATTCTTACAGGAACAGCTATTAATGATGGAATTATTATTTCAAAATTTGATGTTCAATGTACTATTAATAATGAAGTAGTTTTTGATATGCAAACAGTTTTTGGATTTTTTAGTGTTGATTCTATGAAAAATCAAAAAGGTTTAGCTATTTTAAAAGAAGAACAAGCTAATAGAGATTTAACTAATAATTTTAATGTAAATTTAAAAACTTATCCTAAAGAATATTTTAATGATTCTACAGCTAAATTACCAGATTCTAAATTATTAATGATTGATAGAATTTCTTCTTATTATCCTGAAGGTGGTAAGTATAAAAAAGGATATATAAAAGCAGAAAAAGATGTAAATATAAATGATTGGTTCTTTAAAGCTCATTTTTATCAAGATCCTGTTCAACCTGGTTCATTAGGTATTGAAGCGATTGTTCAATTAATTCAATTTTATATGATAAATAAAGGTCTTCATAAAACTTTCAAAAACCCTCGTTTTGAGCCTATTTTAATACAAGGTGAAATAGAATGGCATTATAGAGGTCAAATAACACCAGATAAAGAAGTTATTACTATGGACTTCGATGTTTTTGAAGAAGGTTCAGATGATAAAGGAGTTTTTGTAAAAGGTGAAGGAAGACTTTGGGGTGATAAATTAAAAATATATAGTACTCCAAAAATTGGAATGAGAATTGTTGAAGGAACTAATAATGATGACTTATTAAAAAAAAAATGGGAAATTGACCTAAATAAAAACGAATGGATTAAAGATCATTGTCCTACATATACAATACCTGCATTACCTTTAATGTATGAAATTGAAATGATGGCTCAAGATACTTTAAAAAATAGTCCTAATAAAAAAATAAGTTCGATTGTAAAAGCTAAAGCTCATAAATGGATGTCTTTTAATGAAGATGTTTTAGTTGGGCAAACTTTTATAAAAAAACAAGTTGAAAACAATATAGAAATAGAACTTCAAGTAAATGAAAGTAAAAATAATAATTATTCAACTTGTGCTTCTGCAACTATTCAACTTAGTGATAAATATAGTTCGTCTAAAATAAATGAAATTCCAAAGTTATTAAATGGTGTTTCGGCTGGAAATCCTTATGAAGATTTTAGAGTTTTTCATGGTGCTAGTTTTCATCTTATGCAAAATTGGATACTTGGTTCAAATGGTTCATCATGTCAAGTTTTAGCTACTTCAAAAGGTGTTCCTACAGGTGTAATTAATTCAGGTTTATTTGATGCTGTTTTACATTGTATTCCTCATGATAATCTTAAACATTGGTGTAAAGATATAAATGATGGAATGGTTGCTTATCCTTATCAAATAGAAGCTTGGGAGTTTTATGATGATATTCCTACAAGTGGTTTGGTTGATGTAGAAGTAAGATTTGAAGAACTTTTAAATAATATGTTTCCTGTTTCTAAAATTTGGGTTTCTTATCAAGGAAAAATAATTTCTTCTTTTAAATTGATTGAAGTTCTTATGCCAAAAGGAAAAATTGGCTCTGTTGATCCTTTATCTCGTAAAGAATTTATTGCAGATAAAAAATATTTTTCTAACATTTCATTATCAACTCTAACAGAAAAAGAAAGTGTTTTAGATATTAAAGATGTAAAAAATAGTGATTGGTTAGCAGGAACAGTTGATAATATTTATAATTTGATAGAAAATGATGAAAATAAATTAAATTTATTGGTATCAAAAGAACATGCCTCTAATCATATTTCTATACACCCTTTTAATGTGAGTTTGGATAAAAAAACAAATCAATGTTTGAATTTACCTTTAAATAATTTTATTGTAGAAAGTAAAAAAGTTAATGATAAATCTGTTGCATATTCAAAAGAACCTGAAGCACTTAATATAGAAAAAATGTTTAAAATGTGGACAGAAGAAAGAAAGCTAAAACCTTCTTTTTTATTAGATGTGGGTCTTTCATTATGTAAGCTTTTTGTTAGAAGAGTAATTCTAAATGATGCGTCAATGTTTTCTAAATATCAAGGAAAACCTGTGCTTTATTTTGCAAATCATCAAACAGGTGTAGAATCATTTTTGTTTTTAACAATTATGGGAATTTTAAATAAAATAGATGTAAAAGTAATTGCCAAAAAAGAACATAAAACCTCTTGGTTTGGTAAAATATTAGATCTTTCTTATGCAAAGTATAATAATAAATCACCTATTGATATTTTGTTTTTTGATAGAACAAATCCTATGGATTTAATCAATATCATTAAAGATATTTTTGGAAATAAAAACAAAGAACCTTTTTCTTTTCTTACACACGTTGAAGGTACAAGAGCTTTAAGTGCAAGACAAGATGTTAAAAAAATTGCTTCGTTATTTATTGATTTATCGATTCAATTAAATATTCCTATTGTGCCAGTAAGACTTTGTAGAGGTTTACCAGTTCAAGAAACAGGCTCTCGTTTTGAATTTCCTGTTGATTATTGTATGCAAGATTATTATATTGGAAATCCTGTTGAACCTGATTTTATTTCAAAACTACCTTTTATTGAAAGAACTAAGTTTTTAATAAAAGAAATGAATAATCTTGGGCCTTTGTTATCAGAAGAAACACCTTTAAATGGTAATAAAATATTTGAAGCTAAAATTACTAAAAGAATGAAGGATTTTGGGGTTTCTGAAATACCTGCGGTAATGATAGAAGCTTTGTTAGATATGCCTTCTAATTCTGATGAAACAAAAGAAATTCTTAAGGTTGTTTTAGATAAAAATTCAAAAGTTGATAAAGATTCTATTTTTTATAATATTATTGATTTTTTGATGAAATAAATTAAATGATAGATTTTATTGAAAACCCTAAAAAAGTAACTAAAGAAGAAGTTGAAATTTGGGAAAAAGAAAATAATATTTTTCTTCCTGATGATTATAAAAACTTCTTAATCAATATTGGTACAGGGTATATAAATTTTTCTATTGATGAGATACCACCTGTTCATATAAACAAACTAGAGAATATGAAAAAATATCCTAAAAGTAGACACATAGTTTATGGTCAAAAAATACCTTATCCTTTTGATGAAGAAGTTAGTGAATTTGATGTTTTTTGGGATTTAGATGAACTAATTGAACAAAATCAAATGTTAGGAAATCATCTTCCTAACAAGAGTTCTTTATTAGCAATTATTAATTTTGCAAATATTCAAGAATATTGTATATGTATCGATAGAAAAAGTAAAAACTATGGGAAAATTTACATTAGAAGAGGTGGTTTGGATTGTATGTTTTTACAAATGCAATTTGATAAAAACCAATATAAAATATTGCATTGTTTAGAAAATACTTTTCAAGATTTCATTGAAAATATTCAATTTATTGAATAATGAAAATTAAAGAATTAAAAATTGGAAAAAAAGTAACCAAAGAAGAAATAGAAATTTGGGAAAAAGAAAATAATATTTTTCTTTCTGATGATTATAAAGATTTTTTAGCTAATGTTGGAACTGGTGATGTTACAGATTTTTATTCTGATTATGATGTGATTGGTTATGTAAAAAAAATAGCTGAGGAAGAATATTATTCTATTTTTTCTTTTTTTCATTTAGAAGAATTAATGGAAGAAAATAAATTATCTGGTAATTTTGATGCTAATAAAAGCTCTCTATTGATTTTTGCATTTGGTGGTAATGAGATTTATTCTATTTGTATAGATAAAAATAGTACTAATTATGGAAAAATTTATTATATGTTAGCAGGTTATCATTATGATTTTATTTATCTTCAGAATAAACCACAAGAATACGAAAACTTACCTTGTTTAGAAAATAATTTTAATGCTTTTATCGAAAATATTGAGCTAGTTAAAGAATGATAGATTTTATTGAAGTCTGAACTGTTATTTATTTGATTTTTATGATAAAAGATGATTTTTTATTCTCATTTTGGAATCATCTTAATCACTATAATCAAAGTTCTGACAATATCTTTAATAGTTTTTATCAGATTTTTACATCTTTTGAAAAAATAAAAAATAGTGTTTAGAACAAAATTCTAATGATTTCATAGAAAATATAAAAATAATTAGATATTAAGAAGTTATTTCAATAATTTTTGAAATTTTGAATTATTTTTTAAATTATTAAACCTTTTGTCATTTTTAATATAATTTTTAAGATCGGGTCTTAGTTTTATAACTTCTTCTATCTGTTCAATTGCTAGATTAGGCTTATTTGTAGCAGTATAAAAAAAAGCTAAATTATAGTGAGAAGTATGATCATTCGGTTTTAATTTAATTGCTTTAATAAGAAAATTGATACCTTCGTTATGATTTCCTAAATCAAACTCAGAAAGAGCTTTTGTATATATTCCTTCAAAATTATTTTTATTTCTTTTTAGTAATTTATTAGCTTCATTAAGAGCTTCTTTAAAGTTCTCTTCTACTCTAAATTTTTCACAAAAATTTGCGTATGCGAGTTCTAACATGTCATTAATAAAAGCTTTAGTTGTAGCAATATTTTTAGGTTTTTGTTTTAATTTTTGGACTATAAGATTAGCATTTTCAAATGTATATTTTACATCCAATAGTTTTTTATCTAACATTACCTCACGCTCTTTTTCATCTTCAATCTTTTCAATCTCAACTACATCAAGAGCAAGTCTTGAACCAAGAGCCATATAAGATTTTAATAAAAGTTGATTAGCCTCTTCTTTTTCAAAATCACTTCCATTTACTTTTTTTAGTAAAAAAATAGCTTTTTCAAAATCTCTATTTTCAAAATATTTATTTGATTGACTAAGATAAAAAGGATTTTTATTTTCTGATTTTAAGTTATATATACCTAAATTTATTACGGGTTCCAATTTTTCTGCTATTTCATCTTCTTTATTTTGTTTTTTCAATTCTGAAGCATATTCTTTTGATATATTTTTTATTTCTAAATATGCTTTTTCATTTAAAGGATCTATATATAAAATTTTTATATACTCATCTATTGAAGAAGAAAAATCTTTATTTTCATAGAATAATTTTGCATTTTCAAATAATTTCTCTAATTCTAAATCAAGTTTTTTGGGTGTAGTATCTTTTGTTTTTTTAAGCTTATCTTTAAGATCAATTATTTTATTATCATATTCATTATTATTCTCATCATTAGAATATGAATTACTAGTAAATAAAAACATATTAAACAGAAGTATTATTAGAATTGCCTTAATTTTTATCATATTATATTCCTAATTACCTCTTTTATTTAGTAGAACATCTCTATATTTGAATCATTGACATTATATCATAATTATTTTTACTAAAAATTGACATTGCTATTAAAAAAAGTTCTTATTATTACAATTTTTCAAATCTATTTAAATTTTAGTTTTTAATATATATTTGGAAAAAATGCAATATAAAAAATCTGAACTGTGATTTCTTTGATTTTTATGATAAAAGATTATTTTTTATTTTTATTTGATATTTTTGCTAAAATAAGTTATAAAAACTATCTAAATATCAATTACTAAATTTTGTTCTATAATAAATTTATTTATATCTTTATATTTTAGATAAAACTCTTTCTGTTTTTTCAATATCTTCTATAGCTTTATTAAAAATAATTGTTTTAATATATGTTTGATATGGTATTCCAATTAAAGCAGCGGCTTTTTTTACTACATCTAACTGTTTTTTACCAAAACGAAAATATACTCTACTTTCTTCTATTTCTTTATCTGCATCTTCTATCATCTTATTTATTCTTTCAGCTTCTTCTCCCTCCATTTCAAAATCACCTAAAACTTTGTAATTTCTTTTTTTAGTCATAAAAACCTCCTAAACATTAAAACAAGATATAATCATTACTTTTTTATTCTCTTCTAACCAAAACCAATACAAACCATGAGTTTCAGAAAAAGATTCAAATCTACTATGATTTTCATTCCAAGTAGTATTATCATTTTCAAAAAATACATCCAGTGCATTTTCTATGGTAGTAAGATGTCTTACCCAAATATGTAAAAGTTTATCTTTTGTAGAACTATCATATTTAAAGAAAAATTTTATATTCTCTTCTTCTATTACTAAACCATTAAAAGCCAAATCTAAAATCTCAATAAAAATATTCTTAACTAATAAAAGTATATAATATTTTTGTCAATTATATATACTTTTGACTTATAATTACTAATATTATTTTATTACAATTTTTCAAATCTATTTAAATTTTAGTTTTTAATATATATTTGAAAAAAATGCAATATAAAAAATCTGAACTGTAATTTCTTTGATTTTTATGATGGGTGCATTAAAAAATTATAGGTTAAAAAATAAATTTACTAGAGCTATTATTTTGCAAGGGTGAGTCGGTAGACGAAGAATTTAAGCCCCTTGTTCAATAAGTACATACATCTTCTCCTGAACAAGGTGAGTAAATACCCTTATTTACGAATTAGTCCCTTGTTTTTTGCTCTAAATTTTCTTGATAATATGTCATTTATTTTATTACAAACTAAAGCATTTTTTATTGAAAATTAGCTTATCTATAAAAATTTAATGCACCCTTTTATGATAAAAGATGGTTTTTTATTTGGTAATAGATTTTAAACTTATTAAAACTTTTTTAATAGTAAAAGACCTATTTCTTCATCGATTTTTAAGTCAGTTTTATCAAATTTAATTTTTGTTGTGTTTGGATTGTAATGTATTTTTTTTAAATATAAATATATGAATTTTATGATAAAATTAGAGATAATGATAAAATTTTTCGAGGTTTGATTTATGGCTATTCAAACAAAAATAAATTTAGAAATAGATCAAATTGCAAATATAATAAAATCTCTTTCTAATGATGATATAGAAGAACTTGAAATGCTTCTTAGTGGAGAAAAAAAAGAAATCAAAAAAAGAATTTCTGAAATAAAAGAAAAAAAAGTAAAACTTTTATCAAGAAAGGATATTTTTGGTGATATATAAAAGTTATTTCCATTCTTCTTTTAAAACATTATTTTAGTCTTATATAACAATAACCTTTGACAAATCAGCTTCCATACCTTTAAGACCAGCATAGGTAAGTTTATCCATCCTTGCACCATCAAAACATACACTTTTAACAGCTTTGAAAAATCTCTTAGAAAATATACTTGAAGACACAAAAGAGACATTTTTAAGTGTTGCTCCTTTAAAAGAAGCTTCATTCAATGATGATTTATCAAATTTAACATCAATGAAAGTCTGATCATCAAAACATACTCCTTGTAAGTCAGAATATTTAAATTCAACTCCATTAAAGTTACAGTTTTCAAAGATTGTTTTTCTCAACTCGGTCGTACTCAGATTTACATCAATCAGTTTTGCATCTTTGAATTTAACTCCAGTTAGATCCGACGAGCTGATGTTGGTACGGACAAGAGTTGATTTATTGAAACTCGATCCAGTAAGATCGCTTGCATACATTATACAATCGGTCAGATTCTCTCCA
>JBBTGK010000282.1:0-15082 GCA_038060635.1 Cyanobacteriota bacterium
CATGCCAAATCAGCGGTTACTCCAGATTATTACAAAAAATTAAGCGGTTGTAATCCTTGTATAGAAGTACTTCCAGAAAAGTGTGAACAAGTCTAATTATATATATAATCAAATTATATATATCTAGTTCACATTCTAAGGAATGTAAACTCCGCAATAAAAAAAAATTCTATCAAATTTTTTTATTGCTCCAAAAAGAAAAGATACCTTATTTTTTTTCTTTGAAAAGTTAAAATTAAAGACTTAAAATCACACTCTTTTTTTCTTTCTAAAAAGATGTAATAGATTGTATTTAAGGCCTTTTATTTTTACAAAAAAAATGGTAAAATATAGTAGAATTATTTTTTTTAAAGGGCAAAAAATATGAGTCAACTTACAATGGAAAATGAAGCAAATGAATTTTTAACAAACATTTTTCCTTTCGATAAATCCGATTTAGTCAAAACTAGCCTAGCTGTAAAAGAAAGCAAGGTAAATATGGATAATTTTAGACTGTTTTTATATAAAAATATTTTTGAAGAAAAGACAGCAAAAAATCTTCTTGAAAAAGAAAGTATATTTACTATTTTTTATTGGTATGTTTTGGAAAAAATTGAAGAATATTATCCAATATTTTCTGATTTCTTATTAGAGAATCTTTTTGTAGAAGATTATTTTCATATTCCTATGTATAAAATAAAAAATAATGCTAATTTTTCTTCTAGTAATGATAATATAAAATTCTTTTTCAATAATTTTATAGAAATGGTAGGTAAAATAGAATCATACGAAAATAAAGAATTATTTGAATGGTTTATCAAAAAACTTTTTTATGATGTTTTATGCAGAGATTATATTCTTACAAAAGAAGAAATAATACCAAATGTTATTTCAAAAATAAAAGGCTCTAATTTAGAGTTTTATACCTTAAATGAAAAAGAAATAGAAAAACTACTCAATATTACTTTTTCAAATGTACAAAAATTTCCATTAACACCTAATATTTAAAGATAATGAAGTGAAGCTAATGCTACTCCTAAAATTTCAAAATTAGAGTGTGGCTTTACTTCTATCGGTGCATAGTTATCATTTTCTGGGCAAAGGTAAATTTTATCATTTATCTTTTTTAGCCTTTTTAAAGTTATATCACTATCAATAGACGCAACTACAATTTTATTAAGTACATCTTTGATAGAAGCATCTATAATTAATAAATCATTGTGATTTATATTGCTATTTATCATAGAATCACCAGAAACAGTAACAAAAAAAGTAGATGCAGGATTTTTTATTACTAAACTATTTAAATCAGTTCTTTTTTCTACGTGATCTGAAACCTCTGAAGGTGATCCAGCATAAACTTTTGAAGAAAACAATGGTAACTTCATTTCTTTTTGATGTTCATAATGAAAAATAGCACTAATATTGCTCTTTTCAGTAGTTTTGTAAACTAAAATATTTTTTTCCATGAAAAATAACCCTTTAAAATTAATAATATTAAATATTTTTTGTTATCGGGAATATGAATAATGAATCGTTTTTGTAACTTTTTAACCCTTCCATTATAAATTGCCCTTATAAATTCTATTATATAAAAAAAAATTAAAAAAATATACCCCCTAAATCAATTTTTTTTGTTAAAAATGAACAATTTAACGAAAATAAAAAAAACTCTTAAAGAAAAATTTCTGAAAGAGTTCACCCAATAATTATTATAACACTTTTTATTTATTTTAATAGCCTTTAATTTAGAAAATAAATACTAAAATAACTTATTAACTATATAAATACTACTATTTTTATCTATTTTTTAGTTTTAACATTAGTATAATTTTTTTATTAGAAAAAAATAACTTTTTAAAAACAAAAAAAGTCAAGTTTTACCTTGACTTATCATTTTTATAATAATTTAAAAGACTAATTAACCCTTAGAATCCCTTGGATCATTTCCATAGCTATTTCTCTCTCGTATTTTTCCATTTTTTTTATGAATGAAAAGTTCACTTTCTTGATTTTTAGCTATTTCTGTTGCTTCTTCAATTGCTTCTTTTTGAGTTTTGGTTTTTTTGGTAACTTTTTTATTACCTTCTCCTCGTATTCCCCATTTTCCAAGATGAGGAACTACATGTTGATTTTTTTTCATATTTTTCCCTTAATTTATAGGATATGATTTTGTTTTTTTAGGATGTCCTATTGGTCCAGACATTCCTGATTGAAAATTGTCATTAAAAACAACTTGACCGTCTTTTTCAATCAGAATTTGAGCAGTTCCAATACAAGCCCAATTATCAACATCTATAGAAACATTTATAATTGCCTGTTTTTTGTTTTCAGGAACAAGTTCAATAACCCCCCAATCAGTAAACTGTCCAATTTTATCTGCAAATATTTCGATTGCTCTACTGTTACAGCTAAAATGTTTCATATTTATTGATGGATCTTTAACATGTTTTCCAAAAAACATATTTTCTAAATCAATTTGCATTTCTGCATTTGTAATGTAATGAATTCTTATCATAATTTTTTACCCTTTCTTTAATTAGATGATGTTGGAGATGGTGATGGAGTTTCACTAGGAGTAGGAGAACTTGTAGGACTCGCTGAAGGACTTGGTGAAACTGTAACACTTGGAATTTCAGAAACATTAGGATTATTTGGTATCGCAATATTTACTGCAAAAAGAGAAGTATTAGTGTTATAACTTTTAACTTCTTCTTTTTTTTCTGGAAAATTAAAATTACTTTGACCTGAATTTAATTGGCATCCAGCAAAAACAAGTAAAATAATAATAAATAAATTTCGAATTTTCATGATTTTTAAGCCCTTTTTTAAAATTAAATAGTAAGAAGTAAGAAGTGAAAAGAAAAGAACTTATCTGATTACTCTTTACTTTTCACCTTTTACTTTTTTAAGCAGAGAGAATTTTTTCAAGTTCAGTTATTTTATCTTGAATAACTTTCTTTTTTTCATCAGCAAAATTGTTAAAATCACCTCTTAGTGTTTTAATAAAATTATCAAATGGAAAAACTACTTTGTTTTCATTTAAAATACTTCTAACTGTTCTTTTTAACTCAGCTTTGTCAATTTGATTACTAACAAAAAGAGTAAGAACTTCTCTCATTTTATTCTCATCTTTGATTTTATTAAGCATTGAAGCATAAGAAAAAAGAATTTTTTTAGTTTTCATTGCTTGAATTAATTCTGGATGAAAATTTAAAACTTTCAATTTAGCAATAAGACCTTTAAGAGAATATTTGTCTGTTCTTCCCATAGTTTCTTCTAAAGACTTTTTAAGCTTTTTTTCTTCCAAATTAAGATTTTTAACCTTTCCATCGTCAAGATTTTTTAATTTGTATAAAAATGCTTTTAAGTCTTCATCATTTTTATTAGAAGTTACAGCTAAAAAATGAACTAAAGAAACAACAAGATCATAGTCATTAAGATTTTCTCTTTGAGCATTTTCAGCTATCATAATGAGAATTCTACTTTGCTCATCAAGATTTTCAAGAACTATTGCATCTATTTCAGTCCAAATAAGTTTAGAAGCTGCAAAATATCTTCTTAAACCTGAAATTAATTCAAAATTCTCATCATCTTTTTTTTCAACAATTATGGGAGTTAATTGCCCAACTTCTGACATATTGCTAGCCAAGCTCTCAATATTATCATTGTCCACATCTGTACGATCATGATATTCTGGTACTTTTATACTGTTTATTTTTACAGTTTGAAGTGTACCTTTTTTCATAACGTCGGAAATTTTTTCAATCATTTTTTTTGCCCTTTTTTTCAAAAAATAATCACTCATTCAACATTAATAAATAGAATTAGATAATAAAATTAGGTTTAGTTATTATTTTTAGTAAAAAATATACCTAAAAATGTTAAAAAACAAATATAAATGTTTAAATGGGTGTAATAATATTATAGAATAAAAAACAAGTATCTTAACATAACTGTTACAAATATTTACAAAATAATAGATCTCCTGTTTACAAGGGTTTCAGGTAGGGGAAACGTTTCCCCTACTTTTTTCACTTTTTTTCAAATTAATCATTTTTTTTACTATTGACACTATTTTTTAACTTGTGTTTAGAATTTCTAATAGTTATTGTTATTTTTTGGTGTTTTTTATGTCTATTACTTCTTTTATTTCATATCCTAGTGTTACTTTTGCACACTGTTCAGTTTGTGGTTATTTTTTACCTGTTTTTCATCAGGTATCTTTACCTTCTGGGCGTGTGTTGGTTCGTTACTGCTCCACTTGTTTTAGCTAGTTTTTTTTGCCTTTTTTTGGGGCTTTTTTTTAAAAATAACTAAAATATATTTATTTTATAATAACAATATATTTGATTAAAATTTATTCTTATAATTTGTAAAATTTAGTATGTTGAGCTAAAAAAGCATTATATAGGAATTATTTTGCATATTAGGAGTATTTTTTTATTTTTGATATAATTCAGATATATACGAAATTAGTTCGTATGTACAGATGTTATATACAATATTAATTTAAAAGGTAAGTTAAAACAATAATGAATACACTAAATAAAATTAATCTTGATTGTGGTAAATTATCAAAGTTTTTTAATGGAAGTAATAATTTAGTTTTTACTCTTGGTAAAGAAGATTCAAAAATATTAAATATAGGTAATAATGAATATAAACATCTTTTTAACCATAATTTTAATGAAAATATTGTTTATTTTGTAGATATAGAAATATCAAATGATAATAAATATCTGGCTTTGAATTATAATGAAGGCATATCATCAATAAATATACGCAATTTACATAATAATAAAGAATTAGAATTTGATGGTTCTAAATTTATTGAACCTGAAGATAGTTTTTATACAATAGAATACCAATTTACAAAAGACTCAAATCAATTATTAATGGGAAGTGGTAATTATTTAAAATTACTTAATTTAAACGATTCAAAATGTGAAAAAACTCTTTCTATTATGGATGATGAAGCACAATGTACTATGGCTGTAAAACTTAATAAGGAAAATAATAAAGTATTAGTTTATTGTGCTGTAGAAAGCACTGTTCAACTTATAATATTTGACTTTCCATCATTAAAAATAATAGATAAATTAGTTTTAGATGGTTTTGATTATACTGGTGATATATGGCATAGTGAACCATTTTTAAATGCAGATTTTAATTTATTTAATGATAATGAAATATTGTTTGCAACTCCATTTAGTAATTCAATACAAATTTATAATTATTCCAATCAAAAGTTATCAAATACAAATTTTTCAATTCCAAATGAAGTAGATAATTATATAAGAAAATATATTGAGAATTTTTATATAAGTAGTGATTTTTCTAAGTTATTTTTATTATATGTTGATAAAATGGCTATTTTTGACTTTAAATCTCAAAAATTATTATATAATGAAAAGAGATTAAGATTAGGTCTTGGTTCTGGAAATTTTCTTAGTACGAATATGGAATCAACAAAATTAATTACATCATCATATCATTGGTCAGAAGAAATACGTAATTTTGGTTTAGAGGTTTTTGATATATCAACTTTTAAATATGATAAATTGTATTCTATAATTAATGATAATATGTTGTTTTTAAATGAGAAATATCAATAATGTATATAACATACAACACAAGAACAGCTACAAACATAGTGGTAAAAAGAGTTTATGTAGCCGTCTTGTGTTGTCAGTCCGTTAGCGTCAAGATAAAAAAATAATTAGAATAATAGAAAGAAATTTTATGTCAGAGGAAAAACGACTAATAATTAAATTTTTACAGATACCTTATGGTGATGCGATTAGAATCAATTACAAAGGTAATGACGATAATTGGCATAATATTTTTATTGATGCTGGCTTTGTTAATACATACTTAAGAACTCTTAAGCAGGAAGTGATTGATATTAAAAGTAAAGATCAAAGAATAGAGCTTTTTGTTATAACTCATACTGACCAAGATCATATTAGTGGTATAAAAAGTTTTATTAAAGAATTTGGAGATGAAAATCTTGTTGACCAATATTGGTTTAATGCTGAAAATAGTGATTTTGAATTAGAACAAGTCTCAGATAAAATAAGCTATTGGGATGGTATAAAATTAAGAAATTATCTTAATTCTACAGGTTTATTGAAAGATAAAATTCATTCATCATTACCAAGTTTTGATTTTTATGGAGCAAAAATTTTAATTTTAACACCTCTTTTAGAAGATTTAGGTAAATTTGAAGAGGAATGGAAAACTCAAGAGTCCATCTTAAAAGCAAAAGGAAAAAGCTTTGAAATTATTTCCAGAGAAAAACTTGCGGCAAAAGAAAATGACTATGAGGCTAGTATTGAAGATTTGGTTAAGAATAGTTTTGATGAAGATGACAGCTTGGAAAATAAAATTAGTATTTCTTTCTTATTTGAATATCTAGGAAACAAATTTTTATTTTTAGCCGACAGTCATCCATCTTCGGTGATTGATTCATTAAAAAAATTAGGCTTTTCAAAAGAGAAAAAATTAACAATTGATTATGTAAAGCTTTCTCATCATGGAAGTAAATCTAACACAAGTATTGAATTATTAGATTATATTCAATGTGAAAATTTTATAATCACAGCAAATGGAGAAAATAAACATATGTTACCTAACAAGGAAACAATTGCTAGAATTTTGGCGAATCCTTCAAGGGTAATGAGTGAACCAAAAAAAGTTAATTTAATTTTCTGTTTTGAAAGCAAAGTTATAGAAAGTATTTTAAAAAAGGAAGATGAAGATAAATATAATTTTAATCGTATTTATCCAATAGAAGGTGATAATGGATATACAATCGAACTTTACTGAAAAAGATATCGAGTTAATTTCTCAAGTTACCTTCCGTATAGAATGTAATAATGGTAAAGGAACTGCTGTTTTAATTGCAAATACAGAAACAGAAATTTTTATAGTAACAGCTAAACATTGCATTTTAGGGGAAGATTTCAGTAAGAGCTTCAAAATTAATGACGTAAAGTTTTTTGCACCTTTAATTCAAGATGATAAAAAAGAATTTAATCTTACTGAAAATGACGAGATATTATTTCCAGAAGATGATACTTTAGACTTATGTTTAATAGTATTAAAAAAACAATACTATAAAAAGTTACCGGAAAAATTTCCTAATTTGTTAGTATCAAAGATTAGTTATACAACTTCAAAATGCCTATTCCGAGGTTTCCCTAAAGGCTATAAAAATCTTGAAGCTATAAATATTATTGATGTTAAATTCTCTGATTATAATGTAGTTACGACTCAGCATCAATTATCTTCTATTCATAATGAGGCACTATCTAATTGCAAAGGATTTTCTGGAGGGGGGCTATTTGCCAGTATTAATAATCAATGTTTATTAGTTGGCATTATTGCAGAGTTGAACGAACCATTTCAAAGGTTCCAAATAGTAACCTTTCAATCAATAAATAATATATTTTTAAAATATGGTTATCAAGAAATAATATTTACTGAAATTGCAAAAGATATTAGTATCCTTGAAGACATTAATAAAATAGATGAAATAACAAGGAAAACTTTAAACAGAATCCCAAATTTCCTACCCAATAAATTTACTTTAAAGCGAAATGATGTTATTAAACCTTTTTTAGAAAAATTTAAGGATAATGAACTCTTAATTATTTCAGGCCTGTCGGGTATTGGTAAATCAAGCTTAATTAAGAACGCCTTAATAAGTTCTGAACAAACATCCGATTTTATTATTGCACTACCAGCTACTGCTTTTATCAAGGAATCAATAGAAGAAGAATTAAAAATTCAAAACTCTTTCAATAATATTATAAAACAAATAGGTTTGACTCAAAAAATTGTAATTTTTATTGACAGTTTAGAAAAAATTTTAGAAACTGGAAACTTTGAAAATCTTAAAGACTTATTATCAAATACAAAGTATCTACAGAACATAAAATTACTTTTTGTATTTAGAAATTATGCAAACCAACAATTAATTTTAAATCTCTATAATTTTTTCCCTGAAAAATTTGCTTTTTTTGATGTTCCTCTACTTAACGAAAATGATTTAGAAGAAGTTTTTAGCGAATATCCAGGACTCAAAAAATTATCATTAAATAATAGCATTAAATTATTATTAAAAAGACCGTTTTACCTGAATCAAATTATACTTTTTTCTTCAATAATTAATGTTGAAAAAGAACTTACAGAAAGAGAATTTAAAAAATTAATTTGGCGAGAAGTTATTACTCAAAATAATTCTGAAAGAGAAAAAGTATTTAAGCAAATTGCTTTAAAAAGAGCATTTACAATGAGTTTATCAGTAAAAATTGAAGTTCCTAACAAAGAAATTATTGAAAATTTATACAAAGATCATATTATTACCATAGAAGAACATCAATCAGATTATTTCTCACCTTCCCATGACATTTTCGAAGATATCGCTTTAATTAAATTTATTGAGGAAGCATATTTAGAAAAAACATCTCCTTTAGATTTTATTAATAAATTAAACGGTAATGAACCAGCAAAAATAAGAGCTTTGCGACTTTGGTTAACAGATGAAATTACTGAACTAAATTTTGATTTAAATTCCTTTATTATCGAATTTTTACTCGATAAAAATATCGAAAAAATTTGGAAGAACGAAGTATTGATTGCTATTTTAAGCTCAGAAAATTGCTCAAAATTTTTTGAGGAAAATGAAGAACTAATTAAAAATAATAATTTTTCTCTCTTAGAAAAAAGTATTCATTTATTAAGAACTGCCTGCCAGAAACCAAATAAACTGCTAGACGAAATTCTTTCAGGTAAAGAAGAAATAATAATATATGGTTTTTATCTAAAACCTTCCGGCCCAGGCTGGGAAGTAATAATAGGAGTAATAACAAAATATTATAAAGAATTAGATAAATTACAAGAAGCTGCTTTAAATTTGATCGTAAATGATTGGGCAAATACCATAAATATAAATAATCCATTGCCGAAAGAATCAAAAATTATTGGAAATTTTTTATTAGAAAGAATTGAGGAAATTAAAGAAAATGATGCATATTCTGAAAAGTATTCTTCTAGTTCTATAAAATCAATAATAAGGCTATTATTTAATTTGACAGAACATTTTAAAGATGAAGTAAAGGACTTAATTCATTCTGCCAATAAATATTTTGAATCAGAAGTGCGAGATTATAAATTAATAGCTTTATATGATAATGTTATAGACAATTTATTATCCTTTTTCTATAGTTCACAAGTATGTAAATATTTTCCTGACGATGTTTGCCTTATGGCTTTTGAGAAGTGGACATCAAAAAAAAGAAAACCTGGGAGAAATTATGGCTCTTTAGAAATCGAGGAGGAATATGGATTAAATTCCTCAAGGTTCAATTGCTTTCCTCCAGGTATTTTTAATACACCAATATTTTGGCTATTAAAATATAATTACCCTAAAGCTTTAATATTAATTATAGACATTATAAATTATTCAACTGATTCATATTCTCAAAGTCAATTAGGAAAAAATACAATAACTGAAATCGAAATAATTCTAGATAATAAAACAATAATTAAACAAAAGGGAAATCTGACTTTATGGACGATGTATAGAGGTACATCAAATGAAGCAACTCCTTATCTCTTACAATCTATTCTTATGACTTTGGAAAAATGGTTTCTTGATTTATGCAAAAATACAGGAGCGGATTTTGATGATGTAATTGGTAATATCTTTGATTTTCTAATTAAAAATAGTACCAGTGTTGCAATAACTTCTATTCTAGTAAGTACTTCATTAGCTAGTTTAAACCGTATTAAAAGCAGAGCTTTACCATTTTTGAGAATAAAAGAATTATATTATTGGGATTTAAATCGTTGTACTTTAGATTATGGGGCATTGAGCTTAATTGATAGACAAAATCCCTATCATCAAGAAGAAAGAATTTATTCAAATAAATTACCTCACAGAAATAAATCCTTAGCTTTTTTAATTACAGAATTACAAGGATTAGGCCTTAATGAAGAAGTAAATAATATTTTGGATGAATTTTATAAAACTGGAAGCCAAGAGGATATTGAGTGGCAAATTTTATTAAATAGGTTCGATTTAAGAAACTTTGAACTTGATGAAAATTACTCAATTTCTAATCCAGGAAAAATAGCTTATAAAGCTAAGCTAAAACAAGAATATATCGATTATCTTGAAATAGAAGATAAAGCTGAAAATAATAAAATCATGGCCTTAAATATAACAAACTGGGCTATTCAAAAATATGAAAACACTAACAATCCTACAACTTTTGAGGAGTGGGAAAAAATATATGATTCTTATCAGAAAATAATTGGGAATTTGGAAGGTGAAATTGCTCAGTTAATAAGTAGAACACACATTGCCGCTATTGCTATTAGGGATTTCTTTTCAAAGTTAAGTTTTGCTCAGAAAAACTGGTGCATAGAAATAATTTTAAAGGCAGTTGCAAATGAAATTAATAGACATCGAACTAGAGATTTTTTTTTATTCCATGAATTAGATACAAAACCTGCAATTAATGTTTTACCCTTAATTTTACAAACAGATATTTCTAAGAAACAAGAAAATCAGATTAAAATACTCCTTTTTTCTGGATTATTATATTTAGTTTCTAATGAAATAATTTATCCGTTTGAAACTTTTAAAAAAAATGTCTGGAATATAGATATTGAATTTGCTGAATCATGTTTTTGGGGATTAATTGAATATTCTAAGATTCATAAATATAAGAGGGTTGGGTATCTTTATGAAGATAGAACAAATAATGCTAAAAAAAATATTTTTCAAAAGTTAAAAGAAAGATTTTGTACTGCACAAAATAAAAAAAATCTCACAGAGGATGAACTAACAAACCTAGTAATACAAGGAACTATTAATAAAGAATTTAATAATGTTGATTTAAAAACCCATTCAGATTGGTTTTTAGTCTTTTCATTAATGATTTTGCCTAAAAATATTAATAATGAAATTTTTGTTATTTATTATCTAAAAATTTTCGATGCTTATTTTTTTGCCTTAAATCATCAAGAAAAATATGTTTGGGATGAAGATTATGTATCAACTAATATAAGAAATTATCAACAAACCTTTGCTAAGTTTGTATTATGCCAACAAAAGAAAACCGCTTTAGAATCTTTTTCGTATATTCTTGATAAAATCTTTCTTTCTGATGATTTTAATAAGGATTCTTTAGAATTTGTAGAGAAAATCATTGAAGAAATTGTATTAGAAGGAATAGATAATTATAATGAATTATTCTGGGACTTACTTAATATTCTAGAAGTCAAGATAAAAAATTCAAAGAAAATTTTTTTTATTGACTACCTATTTCTAAACTTACCATGGTTTAGTGGCCAAAATACGAATTGGGAGCCTTTAAAAACAAAGAAATTTTATTATAAGAATCTAATTGAAGAGTTGGGTGAGAATGCAATCAGCAGCGTAATTAAATTACTTTTTGGAATCGGTAAAAAGGCACTTTTACCAGAATGTTTTATTAGTCTTGTTATTGCCTTAAAAAAAACAAATGATCCTCTAAAAATTTTGAAGGAAAAATATACATTTAAATTTGCTGATGATATTTCCTTAAATTTATATAATACTTTTTTAAAGGATATAGAAGAAAATACTAACCTAAAAAATTATTTTCTAACATTTCTAGATTTAATGATTGAGTCAGGAAGTTCTTATGCATTTACTATAAAAGAAAAATTAATATCTTTATGAAAAATAAAAAAAATATCCAGCCGCTAACAAGCGGCTATATGCAATACTACGGCATATAGCCTTGTACTGCACATAGCCGCCGTGCGTTCAGCTAGTTTTTTTATTTTTTTTATAATTATTTTGCTTGTATATCTTAGCTTGAAAAAAAGCTTTTAAGTAGTAAAAACAATACAATAAGTAACGTTATACTACTCAAAGGCAACAATAGATGAGATTAGGATACCATAATGGAAAAAGAATTACTATTAGGCTTTTTAAAAAAACAAAAAATAAATTAACAAAAAGCGAAATAAAAAAAGAATCAGGATTAAAAGAAAAAGAGTATAAGAAAGCAATAAAATGTTTTGGAATCAATTTTCATTCTACAAAAGAAATAGTAAATAACGTGAGTTCGACAAAAATAATCTAAAAAGCTAAAGCTGGTAAATTAGATAAAATATCTAAATTACGTTGAGAAAAATTAATTGAAGGTTTATATGGTTTAAATTAATAAGCTATCAATCCAGAAAAAAGATTAACTAGAAAGTTCCAACATCTACATTTCCTGGTGTTAATTCAAAGTTTATTATTTTACCTTTTCATTTATTACTAAGTGTAATTTAAATCCTTAAAGGTTTTATGCTGATGGATTCTCCTATTATGTGAAACAACTAGTTTAGTTGAATCTATGAATGATATTCCAGTACATTCTCCTCTTCTAAATACTTTTAGGTAATACATTTAATGGGATCAGTGCTATTTCCATTAATTCTACAAAACGGATTGTATGATAATAACTTTGGAAATTCTTCTTTTAAAACTTCTTTTACGTATTTTTTATAGTAATCCTTAAATGTTCTACATCCTGAATAATGAAAAATATACTTTTATTGTCATTATTTCACTCAAACTCATTTCACTTCTACTTTTTTCTCCGATAAAAAAGACATCGCAAAAGCAAGGATATCAGCCGCAAAAATTGAAAAACAAGGTAAGAAAAAGCCAGTAAATTCAAATAGAAATCCTGATGGGTTGTATATTAAAAATAAAGACTTATTATTAGGAGAGCCTGATGATTATATTTCTGCAAGATTAATTCTTTAAAAATATGATAAAGTAATGTCATCTCTCACAATAAATGATATTATTAATCGCCATAATGAATTATACGATGAAAATATTATTCACTAAAATATAGGGAAAATAAATATGAACGGTAATAACTTTGATGCAGCAAACTTAAAAACTCAATTTGGTATGGATAGTTCATTTAAGTTTGATTTTAAAATAGAAACAGAAGATGGGTTTATTTTACCATCAAAGATTGAAAAGCTTAAAAATGAGATCAGTATAAATTTGGGGCTGGGAATTCATTATTTTTATACTTTAGTAGAAGAAAGAGAAGCTTCATGGGGTATATTACAGGATTTTATCAGTTATACAAAAGTAGGAATAGATAAACACCAATTTACTAATAAATCTATTTCAAATGATAGAGAGCGTTCTAATAATCTTTCAAATGAATTTGGAAAGATGATAGGTATTGGTTTTATGGCAGAATATGCAAATTCAACATGGTTTTGTCCATTGCCTGAAAAAACAGATAAAGTGCTAACTTTACCCCAAGGGAAATTGACAATAAGTCGATTAAGAAAAGGCAAAGGTAATAGCTGGCCAGATTATATTTCGGCACCATTTAATCCCAAAGATAATGATCAAAATTCAATGGGAGCTTTTTATCCACTTGAGTTTAAAGGAAAATCTGAGTATATAAAATTTGACTCATCTGAATTTAAGAAATGGATTAAACAATCAAAGAATATTTCTTTCAAATTAAAAGATAATAATGTAGAAAAAGATATTTCTACTAAATCATGGGTACTTGCATTTAACTATCGTTGTAGTGAAAACAATAAACATAAAGAACATAAGAATAGTACCCTTATGGTTTATGATCCCGAAGTGGGTAATCCTGAAATAGCTCAACCAAAAACAGCAGCTCCTATTATAAGAGAGCATTTAGCTCGACAATGCCGAAAACTTGGTTTAGGTTATTTAGCTCCATATGTTTTAGATGGAATACGCCCAGATTCTTTTGCAAACTGGCCAACTGTTTATAATATTAATAACCCAAGATTTAATAATCGTCATTATATAGGACGGTTTGTATCATGGGGATTAAATGGTGAGTTATTTATAGTACCCCCGACCAATAACTGGTTTTCTTTTTCTTGGGTCGATTCTGGTTTTATTGAATTTTTTTTGAGAGGACGAACTGATAATAATCATATACATGGTCATATAGAATTAAATGCAGGTAAAAGAGGTAAAGATATAATTATTCATGGGAATATAGATAATTACACTCAAAATCAAATTCGACAATTTTTTAATGATTCTCAAAATAATACCTTTTTTATTGGGCAAGACGCAGATATGATTAAAAAATGTTTAAATACTCCTGACAATATTGAACTTGATGGAGATATTTTTAATACCCCTTTTGAATATACTGATTTTAGAAACTTGAACTCAAAGAATAGTAATGAAGAAAATTTTAAAGGCTCTGTTCAGATAATTAGAAATGGCTCAATAATAGCAAATTCAAATTTAATATTGCCTGTAAAAGAAGATTTTTGGTAATAAAAAAAATGAAAAGATCTACTGCCAGGAGTTATGTAAAACTTTAGAAAATTAGTAAGCGTTTCGAATTCGAATAAATAAATAAAATATTTTTGTTTAAATTTTTTTGATTTTGAAGATTTTATAGATAGTTTTTCTGATTATGAATAAAAACAGCTTTTTTAATATCTAATTGAGTATCTTGAATTGTTTTATAATCTGTTTTTTTTCTAATTTATTATAAAGCTCTAAAAATCCTTTTTCTGTTAGTTTGTTATAAATAAAAAGCCTAATATCTTTTTCTGTTTCCCAACTCATTTTTGTAGGAGAATTTTTTGTATTTTCCCATTTTATAACAGCTTGATGAGAAACATAAAATCTTTTTACAAAATAATCTAAATTCATTTCAAATTTAGTTCTAATGAATTTTATTTCATTTCCAATAAGAAATGAATCTTTAATAATTAATTGCTTTAAAACTGTATCAGAAAATTTATTATAATTAATTTTAGTTATCCATTTTCCTTTAATTTCAACCATAGATACATTATTAATAAGAACAGGGAAATCAAATCTATTTTCAATATACTCAGTTCCAATTTTTGTATTTCTCATTATTCCTCCAAATTAATAACAGTTATTATCAATAAATCATTTTACTCAAAAGAAATAACAGTTATTATCAATAAATCATTTTACTCAAAAGAAATAACAGTTATTATCAATAAATCATTTTACTCAAAAGAAATAACAGTTATTATC
>JBBTGK010000283.1:0-28471 GCA_038060635.1 Cyanobacteriota bacterium
GTTACTGTTTTATGATTAATAGGTTCTGCACCATTATATAAATTTTTTATATTAGATAAATCAAGTGTTTCAAGCAATTCTGGTTTTATTTTTTTTAGACAAAGTTCAAATGAAAAATTAGGTCCTGCGGATGTAACATTTTTATTATCAGACATTAATTTTAACCACATATAAGGGTTTTTTAAAAAAGCTAAAGGAGACATGATTACACATTTACCACCAATATATAATCCTTGTAAAAGATGGCCTATTAAACCTAAATCATGATAAAAAGGAACCCAACAAACAACTGTGCTATTTCGTTCTTCATTATCTAAAGCTATTTTTATCATCTCTTCATTATAAAGAATGTTTGTTTGATCTATTATAACTCCTTTAGGATTTGAAGTTGAACCAGAAGTATATTGTAAAAAAGCTGTTGTTTTTTCATTTATATCAGGAAAAAACCAATTTTCATAAAGATTAGTATCAACTTTATCAGAACTAAGCCATTCAATTTTATCTAATCCCGTATTTGGTATTTTTGAAATTAATATTTGAGCTTGAGAGTATAAATCTTCAGAAGTAAGAATAATAGATGTTTGTGAATCTAAAATTATAGATTTTATTCTTTTTAGAGTGTGTTCAATTCTTTGTATCTCTGGAGGATAAGCAGGAACAGCAATAACTCCAGAAAAAAGACAAGCCAAAAAAGAAACAATAAAATCCAATGATGGAGCATAAAGCAATAAAGCTCTTTTTCCATAAAGTTTTTTTGATTGTAAAACAGAAGCAAGAGCCTTTACTTTTTTTTCTAGTTCAGAATAAGTCAATTTTATTGAAGTTTTTCCGTCATCAAAAAAATATTCATAAACAATATCATCAGGATATGCTTTGAATTTACTTTCTATTGCCTCTGTAAAGGTTTTAAATTTTATTTCCACAAAAAATTATTATAGTAATGCTTCTATTTCTTTTGCCAAATCTTTTGGTTCTGTATTTGGAGCAAATCTTTTTATTGGGTTTCCTGTTTTATCAATTAAAAATTTAGTAAAATTCCATTTTATTCCTTCAGTTCCCAAAATGCCTGGTAAAGACTCTTTTAAGTAATCAAAAAGAGGATGTTCATTACTTCCATTTACATCTATTTTAGAAAAAATAGGAAAAGTAACACCATGATTAATTTTACAAAACTCTTGTATTTCTTCATCATTTCCTGGTTCTTGTTTACCAAATTGATTACAAGGGAAACCAAGAATAACCAAACCTTGATCTTTATATTTTTTATATAATTCTTCTAAACCATTATATTGAGGTGTAAAACCACATTTACTAGCTGTATTAACAACAACAACAACTTTATCTTTATATTCTTCCATAGATATTTCTTTTTTATTTGAAAGAACTGCATTAAACTTATATATACTCATAGTTATAGTTTCCTATTTTTAATTTTCAAAATATAATTTAATTTTACCGTATAAATCAATATTAAGGCAAAAAAAAACCTCTTTCATAGAGGTATTGTTTTTATTTTATACTTTAAGAGAATGAGAAAAAGTAATAATATTTCTCATACTACTGTTTCTTACTTATTTTTTAGAAAGTTGAGACTTCAATTTTGTAAACATTTCAGTAAGTTTTTCACTACTTTCTTTCCATGTATTTATTGTAGCAACATTTCCAAGATACTCATAAACAAAATCTTTTTGTTCTTTTGTTAAACCTTTATAATACTTGTTAACCATTTCTATTGCTACGAATTTTTTAACATAAAATCTGTTTTCATGTTCTTTACAATATTTTTCGGTATTATCAACATAAGCAAGAAGTGTTTGAGGATCGTTATAAACATCTGATTTAAATGTTGTTATTATTTGATATAAAGAAAAAATTACACTAGCTGAATCTTCTGGAGAACTTATAAGTCTTGTTGCAGCGTCTGTTTTTAAAACATCAAAAACAGCTAAAATAGGTTTTATTTTCTTTGCTTCATTCATTTCAATAAGTTTTAAATATGAAGGGTTATAAACTTTTTCATATCTAAATGCTACTGATTGAAGATTACTTGCAGCAGCATCATCAAGAGCTTGTCTTGCTACTTTTAAAATATCATTGTAAGCAGGTGTATTTTTAGAAGGAGGGAATTTTAAATCTTTTATTCCTTGATCCATTCTTTTCTTTTGCTCATCAGATGTAAAAGCAGATGGGCTACCACTATTTGTTTTGTTATCTTTTTTAGCAAAAACGAGTTCTTTATCAGAACTTGAACTTGCTTCAACAACATCATTATCAAGCGATTGAGTTACATTTCCCGCACCACTACAAGCAGAAAACATGAATATAGCTAAAGTAGGAAGTACTAGCTTTGACAAATTTTTTCTCATTATATATTCCTTTACAAAAGATTTTTTACAGCTTCTTATTAAGTATAATAAAATTCTAACACAAAAAAAACTAAATTTTGGTTTACTTTTAATTAATAGTTTATTAAAAATAGCTTAAATACATTATAGATTCTCTTAACCAAAACTTGCTAAAAAAAATATAATTTAAATTAAAAAACTAATCTGGTCTAGCTTTTATCCGATTACTAGAATGATGTCCTTCACTAAGAGGAACTTGATATTGCCAAACAACTTCTGATGTCGTATTTATTTCTAAAATATGTTTATAAGAGTTATGAACTATAACTGTATGACCATTTTCTAACCTAAAAACATTTGTTGGGCTACTTAATTGTCTTGTAGTTGTACCAGTTCTATAATTAATAAACTCCCAAACAATTCTATTGGAATCATTTACTTCAATTACTCTATTATTTCTTGTATCTGCAATTAAAGTATTACCAGAAAAGGTTCTTATTGCTTTTTCTGGATACATAAGCTGATTAGGACCTTTTCCTAAAGATTTTACTGTTCCATATTGCCAAACAATATCTCCATCAGGAGAAACTTCAATAACAATATGATTACTCCAATCTGTAATTAAGGTATTTCCATTTGTTAATCTTTCTGCATAATATGGTCCATTTATATGGCTTTTACCTGTTTCCCAACCACCAAAAGACCAAATTATCTCTTTATTTTCATTTATTTCAATTACTCTAGCACTATATTGATCTGTTACTAAAATAGTACCTGTATCAGTCATAACAGCGGATTTTGGATGACCCAATTGATTATTACCACTACCCATTGCCCCTGTTATTCCATAGCTCCAAACAATATCTTTAGTAGGGCGATATATTTTTATAACTCTATGATTATCAGTATCTGCAATCAAGACATGTTCATCTTTTATTAGTTCTACAGATTGAGGTCTTTCTAAAAAAGCCTCATTAGCTTCATCTTCTTCACCATATCGCCATGTTATACTCTTGTATCTATTAACAATAAAAACTCTATGATTCATTCTATCTATCAAAGGTAACTCTATTTCTGATAAATTAGACATAGTTTTTACATAATTATTTGTAGCTAACTTTGCTTTATCTCCATTTTTATCCATTATTCCATCAACAACCCTAGTTTCATCTGATGGAGCTGTTTCTTTATAATTAGGTGATTTTGGTAAAAATTCTAACTGTTTTATATTAACTAATTGGCTTTCTGGCCCAAGTTCTATCATTTGCTCTGTACTTAAAATTAGGGTATGCCCATTTTTAACTCTATAAGCTTTTATTGGTGTAATACTTAAAGGGCTTCCTTTTTCTATTGAAGTATAATAATTCCAAATAGTTTGTTTTTCCATATTTACTTCTAAAACTCTACTATTATTACCATCAACAATTAAAGTATGATTATTTTCTAATCTTGTTGCAAACATAGGAGAGTTTAACTGATCTCTACCTTCTCCATAACCACTTCCTAGTTTATTTTTAGCATTTCCATATTGCCAAACTATTTTATCATCTGCATCTATTTCAATGACTCTATGATTATCAGTATCTGTAATTAAGGTATTTCCATTGCTTAATCGTTGAACATAACTAGGGCTATATAGTTTACCTTCAGTACATCCAACACTAGATGTAATTCCGTATTGCCAAACAGTTTTATCTAAATGATTTACTTCAAAAACACGATGATTTCCTTGATCTACAATTAAAGTATTTCCATTTAGTAACCTTATCGCTTGAACAGGTCTTCTTAAATAATGATCTCTAAAACCTTCTCTATTTTTTAATTCCCAATAAATTCTACCTGTTTTTGTAAATTCCAAAACTCGATCATTTTCAGAATCGGTAACTAAAGTAGTTCCACTACCCAACCTTATTGCAGTAAAAGGGTGTATAACAGTATCTTTATCTTTACCTCCTAATTGCCAAATTATTTGAGCAGATTCATTTAATTCTATTACCCTATTTCTTATAGTATCTGAAATTAATAAGTAACCTTCATTTAAATTGGCTAAAGGACTAGGTGAAGCAGCAGCTCTTACATCGTCGGGTAAACTTTCAGCGGCTTTTTCTCTTGAACATTTAGAGCAAAGATCAATTTCTGGAGGGATAATTTTGCCACATCTTTGGCATTTTATTTCAAATGGTTTTGGAACCATATCTTCTTTACCAGAAACTATTTTTTGTGCAGCTTTAGATGTATTAGAATTATCTTTAGGATTTTGTTTTTGTGCAATATCACTTAAAGTTTTTAGCATTACAACTAATTTTTCTTGATTAACTACTATTTCCAATGAAAATTGACCTACAAAGTTCTCAATTTTTATAAAAGCATAATCTCTTTCTAAAATTTCTTCTTTTGCAGTTTTTATTAAATTTTTATGTTTTTCAATATCTGCTCTTGTTCCTTCAATTCCCCAAATATTATGAAAATCTTCTAAACAAATAGCCATAATAGCTTCTTCTATCATTCCTGTGTCTAAAGTTCTCAATTTATCTCTTACCGCTGCTCTTACATCAGAAGGAATATTTGCAGAAAGATTTGGTGGCAAATCAGTTTTTGGTTTTATCGTTGGTGGAATTTGCCTTATTTTATCAGCAGATAATTGCTTTAATTCTTTTGAAACTTTTGCTTCTTTTTTATCTGCACTTTCTATAGCGTCATTTTTTTTAGCTTCTTGAGAATCAATTTGTTTTGATATTATAGAATCATATTTTTCTTTTATAACACTATAAAAATCCTGCATGAATCTTAAAAACTCATCCATTTTAAAATCTATGAGAACAACTTCAAGATCTGGAAATTTTTGAGAAATAGCTTGTTGTAATGTTTCTTTGTGGGTTGCATTTGCAATAGCTATAGTTAATTTGCCATCTATTTTGTTAACAGGTAAAAAACAAAAATATCTCATTTGTTCTTCTTTAAAAGCTAAAAGTAAAGAAGGATCAAATTCATAATTACTTAATACAGGATATTTTTCAGCCGTTGAAAGAGCATGATTATTATTTTCTTCTTCTAGTTTTAAAACTTCTTCATTTTCATCTTTAATAAAACCAAATTCTTTTTCTTCTTCTTTTGGAGTATATTTTTTGACTGGAATATAATCTTCAAGTCCATCTATTCTATCAATTGCAGAAAGAACATGCTCTTCTGTTATATAACCAAGTTCTATTAAAATATCAATAAGACCTGCTTTTAATCTAGTTAATTCTTCTGGTTTATTAACAGCAAAAGATAAATAAGTTGGTTTTTCTGATAATAAAATTTGATCTTCCAATTCAAAACTTTCTAAGCTTATTATATTTATCATAGGAGTAAAAAGAGCTGGATAGTTTGTATAAGTCATAACAAGTAAATATTTACCTGATGGAGAAACAACCATTAAATCATTTGGATCGTCTACTTTACTAAATAAATTACCTCTTAATTGAACAGTAGCTTTATGAACCAAACTATGAGGATCTAAAACAACTAATTCAGGGAAAAAAGTTTGTTTATGAACAAGCATATATAACCATTTTTTATCACTAATAATGGTTGATAAAACCCCATAACTAAGAGGTTGTTTTTTTATTTTTATAGTTTTAGAATCAATCGTATAAAGAGCAGGGGATTCATTATCAGTAACAAATATTTTTCTTCCATCAGAAGTAGAGGTTAAATTTAAGGTTTTTTTATAACCAGCTTGTCTTAAATGAGCCGCACCTGATAATTTATTTTCTTCTGTATCATAAATATATAGTGTTCCTGAACCTCTATCGGTAAAATAAATTTCTTTTCTATTTAATGTTATGGTCATATCTAAAGGAAGAGAATTAACTGATTCTGAAGGTAAGTAAGGATAATTAAAATTTGTCATTAAAGGAAAACAAAAACTATTTTCTAAATTACTAAATTGCAAATAAGAATAATTTTTTGCTACTGTAACACCCAAATTATCATTTTCAGCCCAATGAAGATTGCCTAAATCTTCACACTCAAAATCTGAAAAAACTCTGATAGTATTATTTCCAACAGGATACCAATCTACAGAATCATATTCAGGCTTATATTTTTTTCTGATAGGAAAATTTATTTCAGAAATAGTTTTATTGGTAACAAGATTTTTTATACTAAAAGAATAATTTTTTTGATCTATAAAATATGAATAAAGTTCAAGCTTTTTTTTCCCGTCAAGAAGATATTTTTTTTGAACGTCTAATGCTTTTTGTATATGTTCATTAGTTATAATCCCATTCTCAAGTAAAAACTGCTTAACCAATTCTTGTTGAAAGTCATTTACATTTATTTGTTTTTGTTCTATTTCTTGCATAAAATTAATTTTAAAATAAACTATGTCTGAATTATATATCAATTATCTTAAATCAAAGATTTATTTTATTAATTAATACCTTGAAGCTATGCACCAAGGTGTAACAAAATGAAATTTTGTTTCCAAAGATTTAATTTGATACTAATACAAACAGGTATTCTGGTACTCTGAGATTTATTATATTTTTTTGAGAATTTTGAAAACAAAAAAAGTCAGGTTCACTTTGTTTTTATTTCGTGCTACCCGACTCGTCCCTTATTTATATAGACGCAAGTTTTTTAAAAAGGTTCCATGAAGTTTTGTAAAAAATTAGATTATTTAAAAATTAATCCAAGATAATTATAATTTTTTTGAATACAATTTTTCTTGAAGTTCTTCTATAGAATCAATTATTCTCGGACCAGGTCTTAAATATCTATCATCATCTACAATAATTATTTTATTATTTTTTACTGCTTTTAATTTATTCCAAGGAAAAACTTTTAAGTTTGTTTTTTTGAAAGTTGAATTTGGAATAATTAAATAATCAGGGTTTTTTGAAACAAGTGATTCTATACTATATTTTACAAAGGGCTGTTTTATATTTTTTACTATATTATTTCCACCCGCTATTTTTATCATATCGCCAATAAAACTATTTTCACTAGAAGTCATAATTGGATCATTCCAAACAACATAAAAAACAGAGGGTTTTAATTTTATTTTGAGGTTTTTTTCATTAATTTTTAATAATTTTTGTTTCAATAAAGCTATGTTATTTTTTGATTTAGATTCATTATTAGAAAATTTTCCTAAAATTTCTATATTATCAAAAATATCATTAATATTTTGAGTATCTGTTGCAATAATAGGGAAATTATATCTTTTTAATCCATCTAATGTTTTTCCCATATCTTTTGTTGCAAAAATAATATCAGGTTTTAATAATAAAATTTTTTCATAACTAATATTTCCAAATTTTCCTATTTTTTCTTTTGTTTTAGCATTTTCAGGAAAGTTACAATCTTCTGTTACAGCAATTATCTTACTTTCAGCTCCAACAGAGTATAAAATTTCTGTAGTAGCAGGAGATAATGAAATTATTCTCTTTGGGTCTTTAGGAATAGTTATTTTTCTATCAAAAAAATCTTTTATTTCTTTTGCGTGTACGGGCGAAACTAATGATACAAATAAAAAAATTATCAGTATTTTAGCTATTTTTATCATATATTTTTACATTATCCAAGATATAATTTATTCTTTTTTCTTCTTCTTCTGATAAATCTATTTCTGATATATCAATAAGAGCATTTGCAAAACCTTTTAATATTTTCTGAAAATAACCTTCAGGATCATTATCTTGAAATGTTTTTAAAGTAAAGGTTTCAAACTTAATGGGAGCATTCTTAGCTACAAATATTTTAGTTATTTCAAATATATCCTCTATTAAAAGAGATTGCGTTTTTTCAGCTATCTTTTCAAGTAATAGCTTGTTTTTAGTATTTTTAACTAAAAGATCTTTTATTATTAAATCTAATCCGTTCATAAAAATTTACAATTATTTTATTACTATATAATAGTAATAATAGATCAAAAAGTTTAAAAAGCATAAATAAGAATCTTTACTTAAATCAATTTTAGTTGTAAGATTTAAATGTTGAATCTTTTAGAAAGGCTCTGAAAAATGGATGTAAATGATTTCCAAACTATAGGCGAATGTGAACTAGGTTTCACTTGGAAAGTTGAAAGTGAAAATAAAGTTGTTGTCAATATTGGAAAGGTTGCACTTTATTTTGAGGTAGAAGAATTTTTTCTTTTTGCAAAAATGATAGATGAATCTGCGATGAATCTAGCAAAAGAAAATAAGAAGGAAAAACCTAAAGAATCTAAAATAGCGAGTATAAGCAAATTTAGATCTTCTAAAGACGACAACGAAGAATAATATTTTTTATTAGAAGGGGTGTGTTATTATGGCACAAGCAAACAACGTTATTGTACTTACTGGAAGAGCAGGAAAAGATCCTGAAGTAAAAACAGTAGGGGCATCAAAAATGGTAGCATCAGTTAATATTGCTGTTAACAGAAATGTAAAAGATGCAGATGGAAATTATGCTACAGATTGGTTTACCTGTGAATTTTGGGGTAAACAAGCTGATTTACTAGGTGAATTAGTTAAAAAAGGTTCTTTAATATCTGTTAGTGGTTCAGCTAGAATAGATAAATGGGAAACCAATGGAGAGAAAAAATCAAGAATATTAATTGTTGGTGATGCTTTTCAAATTTTATCGTCAAAAGCAGAGTCTTCAGGTGATTATGATCATTCATCAAGAGCATCATCAGCTCCAGCTCCTGTTGCAGCTTCAAAACCAACAGCTTCAAGAAAAGCTCCTGTTGATGACTATGAATTAGATGATGATTTACCACCATTCTAAAAATTAGAATTTAAATAAAAAAGATGCTTTGGAGCATCTTTTTTTTTGCAAAAATTTTATTTTGTTTCCAAAGCTTTGATTTGTTGTTAATACAAACGGATTCCCAGTACTCTGGGATTTATTTATAATTTAAAAATCATCAAATTAATAAAGGATTTGATTAATCAAACCCTTTATTAGTTATATAAAAAACTACGAAACAACTTTCTGAATTATCTTAGCATCATCAATCCATTTTTTTACAAGTTTTTCTTCTGGTAAAATTATTACTTGTTTTGCATATAAAATACTTTTTTTCTCTTTTATGATATCCATGATATTTTTAGAGGTTCTTCTCTCCAAATGTTTTATAGTACTCATACCAATAAGGTCTAATAAATATGCGTTAAGAGGATCTAAACCATCTAATCTTAATAAATCACATTGATTCACTAATCTATATAAAAGAACTTCATTTAAACCTGTTTTTATTATAAGTGTTTTTCTTTTTGTTGGACTATAACCTTTGTCAAGTAATTTTAAAGTAGTATCTATATTTTCTTTTTTCAAAATTTCTAATTGTTCTTTAGTTATGCCTCGTACTTCTGTAAGTTTATAATCCATTATTTTTTGTTGTTTTGAGGATAAGGTTAACATTTTGCCACACTCTACACAAAAAAGAGCTAATCCTGCATTTGGTGCATTACAAGCAGGACAAATATCTAATACATTATTTTTTTCAGCTAATGCTTTCAAAGCATCTTCTTTAAAACCAGCCCCTGCATTCATAGTAGAGATATCCATATACTCGCTTTTAACTTCTTCTTCTTTTTTTACTTCTTTAAAAAATATACTTTCTTCTTCTTTTGATTCAGTAGCTTTTTTAATTCCGATTGATGAAGGTCTTGTATTATCTTTTTGTTCTAGTTGTTCCACAGGTTTATTTTTTTTTGCAGCACACATTTTACAAATACTACCATGATGTGCTGGATAAGAACGTCCACATTCTGGGCATTTAGAAAGCATTAATATAACTCCTCTTAAATTAAAATCGATAAAACAAAAAACTTTTACTAATTAAACTAAAATTTAACTTTTAACTTTTAAATAAGTGTTTAGTTATAAAAAAACTAATAAAATTTTAGTTAAATTTATTAATACATTCGGTGTATATGTTTATTAATTTTTATAAAGTAATAAAATTTAGAAACATAACTTCATAAGCAAAAATATTCACTGCTTCTAAGTAAAAAAAAAACTACAGAGTCTTATTAGGTAGCTTTATACAAAGAAACTAATTAGTTTTATAATACATCATAATTTTAAAAAATTAAACTATAAAATCATAACTAAGTATTAGATTTTTTTATTAAAAATTAAAATAAAAAAAATTTTCTTTTAACAAAACAGAAAAATGAGATAAATATACTTTTAATTTTTCTAACATTGAAATATAATATTAGTTATTCAAGAGAATTTCAAAACTTACGAGGTTTTTTTATGAGCGAACTAGATGATGAATTAGAAGATTTAGAGCCTTCTTCTGCAATTGCAACCGAAGATGGGTTTGATGAGCCTAAACAAACAACGGCTGCTTTGACCATGGAAATAAATAAGCTTCGTCAAAAAAATGAAGTCTTAAGACAATTCAATGTAAGACAAAAAGATAAATACAAACATGAAGTTCGTTCTTTCCTTACTCCTGTAATAGAAAAATATAGAGATGTAAATGGAGAAAATGAATTTTTAAGAACTCAGATTAAAGAACTAAGTCAAAAAATATCATCATCACCTTTACTTATTCAACAAGAAGATTTGCCAGCTGGACAAGAACAAAGCCCAGTTGATATTTTACAAAAAGCCTATAATGAAAAAGAAAAAGAAGTTGCAGTTCTTAATAAAATGGTTAAGAATATGGAAGAAGAAGTTCATAATGCAAAGAAAAATGAGGCTGAAATTCCTGCCTTAAGAGAGCTTTTAAGACAAAAAGATGAACAAATTAGAAAAGCTGAACAAGAAAAATTTGACTTAAATAGTAGAGTTGAAGCAAAAGATAAAAGTGTTGATAAATATCTTAAACAAATAAATGAACTTGAAACTAATGTTTATGTTCTTAATAAGAAGTTTACAGAGTCTTCTACTAATCCTGCTTTATTTGGTGCGGTTGGTGCAGGAGCAGTTGGAGTAGCCGCTTTAGATCATTCTAAAATAGCTGAATATGAAGAAAAACTTAAAAAAGCGAATGAAAGAGCAACACAACTTGAAAATAGAGAAAATGAACTTGAAAATCAAAATTCAGAATATCAAGATACAATGGATTCATTAGGAGAAGATCTTAAAGAAGAAAACTTTCTAAATGGAAACGGACATCATGATGATGATGAAATTCAAATAGAAGATTTCTCTGGAACAGATGAATTTGAAGGTGAGTTACCATCAGATGAAGATCTTTTATCTGAAGATATTTCATTAGATGAATTACCTCTTGATGATGAGGTTATGGAAGTTGAAGTTCATGCTCCACCAGTAGAAACAAAACCATCTATAAATTTTGATAAAAAAGCTCCTGTACAAGAAGAAGTTCTTGAAGATGAAGATATTTTAGGCGATTTTGATTTATCTATGGATTCATTAGATGAAGACAGAGATACAACTGAAAAAAAATAATTAAATAAGAATTAATAGAGGTGTTTTTATTCCTATTGTTATGGCTCTTTGCTATGACAATAGTTTTTTCTTTTGAGTTTGTTGTAGGTATTTATTGGTATAAATTTTCAAAAAGTTTATTAATACTAGATCCTCCTTCTTATAATGTAATAAATAATAAATATTCTGAATACCTTAGTTTTTCTTTTTATTGGTTTATTATCATTTTTTCTTTTTTGAATGGTTTAATGACTGGTTGGGTAATAGAATCAAGATTAAAGAATTTATCTACCTTAAATGTTCATTGGCAAAAAAAACAACCCGATTTTTATAGAAAAACACCTGGTGAATTTAGAATTCTTTTACCTTGGTTAGTTGTGGAATCACCTCTTTTTTTAATAATATTAGGAAATTTATTTTTAATTTTTGTAGAAAAAAATAATTCAATTTCTATTATTTGGATAATGGTTTTTAGCCTTGGTTTTGTTATTGGGCAAATAATAGAACCCTTAAAACATTATAGAAACACTATTTCTATGGATAGACCAGAAAAACCACCTCAATCTATTTTAGAAAAAATATCTCCTAATTTTCCAAGAAATAAATCTCTTCTTCTAGGTCAACTATATTGTAAAATTTTTGTTCCATTATTTTTTATTGAGTTATATTTTCTCATACCAAGTTTTTTTATAATAGTTCCTTTTAATGATGATTCATCAAGAACAATTGTTTTTTTATTTATAATTTTAGGATTAGTTATAAGATGGTTTTATTATGCTAAAGATCTATTTTATTTTTCAAAAATAAATCTCTTAAATGTAATTTTTATCTCTTTTAAAAATATACTATCAGTTTTAGCTCTTTTTTCTACTATAATTTCAACGAGTGGAAATTTACTTTCAATATCGATTATTTCTCTTATTGTTGGTTTCTTTTTGCCTTGGCATCCAAATAAATTAAGATAATTCTAATTACTAATATCATTCAAATTTATATAGTTCCTTATAAGCAAGAGCAAGAAAAAAATACCCTATAAATAAATATATGATTTTATTTAAAAGGAAAATAACATGAATAAGTATAAAATAATTATTTTATCATTATTTTTGATTATCTCTACTAGTTGTATGAATCAAGATAATAACAAAAAAATACAACCAGAAGTAAAAACTGATACAAATAAAATAGTTAATAATGATACTGTTCCTCTTTCTTTTAAAGGTTATGAATTATACACATGGAAAGATGGTGATAAGCAATTATTTTCATTATTAATGGGAACTAATAGAGAAAAAATGCCTGAAGAAGTTAGAGCAGAGGCTGGTGATTTTAATTCCCTTATATCTAAAATATCAAAGTTATCAAAAGGTGAATATATTACTTTATTTTTTGCAGGAAAGTATCAATCATTACCTCCAGCAGAATTAACTAAAGAAATGAAAGCCGAATTGACTGATTTATGTAAAAATAAGGGTATTAACCTAAATTTAGGTTAGTAAATTTTTTCTACCTTATTGTGTTTTAATAGTTCATTAGTTAAAGAATTCCAATCCTGAGAGATATCTAAATTAGTTTTTGAAAGAGCTACATTTTGATCTCTTTGTAATT
This sequence comes from Cyanobacteriota bacterium, assembly GCA_038060635.1. Classification (GTDB taxonomy): domain Bacteria; phylum Cyanobacteriota; class Sericytochromatia; order UBA7694; family JACMQJ01; genus JBBTGK01. The sequence continues at coordinate 13,338 of JBBTGK010000283.1, forward strand.
CTGTATTTATTTCTTTGATTTTAGAAAAAATATCTAACTCATTTTCCTGATTATTCCTATTACTTAATTTTTCATTTATTTCTTTGATTTTAGAAAAAATATCTAACTCATTTTCCTGATTATTCCTATTACTTAATTTTTCATTTATTTCTTTGATTTTAGAAAAAATATCTAACTTAAATTTATTATTATTGCTATTAATAATTAAATTTTTCATAGAAGTAACTAAGTTATCCAAATTAGCTTCTGATACTTCAGCAGTTTGCATATTTTTAATTCTAATTTTATTTTCAGAGAATTCGTTAGAACCATTGGTAATTATAAAATTAAAGCCTTTTCTATCTGCATATTTCATTTGTTTATCAATTTTCTTTTGTTCATTAAAAAGTTCTGTTTTTATTCCTGAACTTCTCAATTTCATCGCTATTTGTAAATATTCAGCTTTATATTTTTGATCCATCATAAGAATTAAAACTTTTGCAGGAGTTGATTTTTTTTCAAGTAATTTTAACTCTTCTAAAGCATCTATAAGCCTATCTAAACCAACTGAAGCACCAACACCAGGAATTTTATTGGTAGTATATAAACTAGCTAAATTATCATATCTACCACCAGAGCAAATACTACCAATTTCAGGTAACTTATTTAACATAGTTTCAAAAACAGAACCTGTATAATAATCTAATCCTCTAGCAATACAAAGATCTATTTTTAAAGTATTAAATCCTAATGATTCAAAAGTTAAAACGAATTCTTTTAAATTAGCTACTCCTTTTAATGCATCTTCATTATCTTTAAATTTATCTTCTAAAATTGCTATAATTTCTTTATTTTCACCTTTTATTTTTACAAAATCTAGAACACTCTCAGTTTGTTCTTTTGTTAATCCAACACTATCAATTAATTCAGCTATGATTTTTTCTTCAGATTGCTTATAAATTTTATCAATTACTCTTAAAACACCAGTAGTTTTTTCTTCTAAATTTAATTTTTTCATTAAAGCATTCAAAATCAATCTATTATTAAATCTTATAGTAAAATCATCTGATCCAATAAGATCTTTTATTGTTGTATGAATAAGAATACCAATTTCTACATCTGCAAAATTTGTTTCTGTTCCCAAAATATCAAAATCACATTGATAAAACTCTCTATGTCTTCCTTTGGTAGTATTTTCACCTCTCCAAACAGGAGCAATATGATAAGCTTTAAAAGGCATTCCTAGTTCATTATAGTGTTCTGCTGTAAATCTTGCTAAAGGAACAGTAAGATCAAACCTTAAAGTTACATCTCTATTACCATTGTCATTAAACCTAAAAAGCTGTTTATCTGTTTCATCTCCACCTTTACCCAAAAGTATTTCTGAATATTCAAGGCAAGGAGTATCAATTGGTGCAAAACCAAAGCTTTCAAAGTTTTTTTCTATAATAGAAATCATTCTTTTTTTATTAATCATTAGAGATTGTAAAAAATCTCTAAATCCTTTTAATGTTTTTGGTTGTATTAATTTATTCATTTTCTTAAACTCACTTTTATTAAACTCACCCCAACAAATTCTTCATTTATAGACTCACTCTAAAATTTAGAGAGGGGCTTTCATAATTGACATTTTACCATTATGAGGTAAATAAAAGAAGTAATAGTATTATCCCCTTCTCTTTTAGTAAAGAGAAGGGGATAGGGGTTGAGTTATGATCTTTATACTAATTTATTTTTTTCCTGCAGAAGCTGCAAAAACCTTTGTTTCACCTGCTGATAATGTAACAGTCAAGCTTTTATTATTAACAATAATTGCATCAGTACCTAAAAGATTTTGAAGTCTAGTTCCATCTTCCATTTTACTTTCAGCTCTTATTTTAATAGTTCTTGTTTGAGATTGATCAGAGTTATTCATTACTGTAATAACATCATCACTAGAATTTTCAGTAGATCTTAAAAAAGCAAAAATTTGATCATCTTGCCACATTTCTAATTGATTTCCTCTTCTTAAAGCAACATATTTTTTTCTTATTGCTGTAAGTTTTTTCATATAGCTAGAAACATCATCATTTTTTCTTGTCCATTCCATATCTCTTCTATTATCAGGATCTGCACCACCAGGCATAGCAATTTCTGTTCCATAATAAACAGTAGGAATACCTCTTACGGTCATGATTAGTGATATAGCAGATTTTAGTTTTCTTACTCCATTATTACCAGCTTCATTTAAAAATCTAGGAACATCATGATTATCAATAAAAGGTGATAGCATATTAGAATTAGGGTATAAAGAATCTTTTTTTAAAAAATTAGCTAATTGTCTCATACTTTTTCCTTGTCCAAAAACTTCTTTTATTTGATAATAAAGAGGAAAATCAAAAGCAGAATCTAAACCATCATTTATATATCCAGCAACACTTTCTGATGAAGGTTCATATACTTCACCTAATAACATAAAATCGTTACCAGCAAAGCTATGTAATTCATTTGTATATTTTTTCCAAAAATTATGGCCTACATGTTTTATAGTATCTATTCTAAAACCATCTGCTTTAGTTTGTGATATCCACCATTTTGAAGCTTTTAATAAATAATCATAAACTTCTGGGTTTTCTTGATTTAAATCTGGTAATTCTGCTAATTCCCCATGTTCAACTTTCCATTGATTAGACCATTCATTATCATGTATTTTTCCTTCATGATTAAACCAAGGATAGTATTTACCTTTTGGATCAGTTTTATCTTTTGCAAAAGGATGATCATAATCAAGATGATTCACAACAATATCCACAAGAATTTTTATTCCTTTAGAATGAGCTTTTGTAACAAGCTCTTGAAGTTTTGCCATTGTTCCTAAATGTTCATCAACAGCAAAAAAATCTTTAAACCAATAACCGTGGTATCCGTACATATCTTGAATTCTTCCACCACCAAAATCAGCTTTAAATGCTGTATCTCTATTATCCATTGGAGGAGTTATCCAAATTGTGGTTGCACCTAAATCTTTTATATAATCAAGTTTATTAATTACACCTTGAATATCTCCACCGTGGTAAGCCCAAGGATCATTTGCTTTCACGTTAAAATCGTTATTTTTATCACCATTAGAGAATCTATCAGTAAAAACAAAATATATTATTTGATCTTGCCAAAAAGAGTCTTTATTTTTTGATTTTAAATTATTTTTTGTTTTTGCAAAAGAATTTAATTCATCATTTGCATTTGCATCATTTAATGTTGTAACAGAGCAACTTAAGGTAAGAATTCCAGCTAAAAAACCAGCTAATGCTTTTTTTATATTTTTCATAAAATAACCAAGGCTTAATAAGTAATATTTAAACTAATTATACACTAAATTTAGTTTAATTTGAATACAATTTTATGTTAAATTCTGTTGATTTTAATCAAAAAACTAAAAAAACTCTTTACAACTAATCCACACTGTTATATATTGTAAACATCATTATTTGTTTTAGAAAGGTACTAATTTTATGTTAAAAAGATTTTTAGTTTCTCTTTTGGCGTTTGTAACAGTTTTTGTTTACAACTCTTCATCTTGGGCAGCAGCTGAAAAAGCTGAAAAAGTAGCACAAGTTGTTCAACTCCAACAAGAAAAATTTGCATTAGCTTCTGATGAAGCTCCATTTCAAATTGCTGCAAGAAAAAGCATGGGAATGGACAACAACATGATTTGGATAGCAAGTATATTTGTTGCTGGTCTTGGTCAAATTCTCATGGGAGATCTCTGGAGAGGTCTTAAATTTACTCTTATTGTTTATGGTACATTTATTGTAGGTGGTATTGTTACTGCAATTCTAACAGGAATATTAGCTACCGTATCTGTTGGACTTGCTTTCTTAGGTCCAATAATTGGTCTTGTGGTATATATAATAGGTTTAATATTCTATGTACTTAACATAATGGATGCTTATAGCATGTCTCAAGAAACATCAGGTATGAGTAGTATTGATTCTGCAAAATTTGCTGAAGAATTACAAAAACTCAATGATACTTTTAAAGTTGGCAACAACAAAGCAGAAATGACAGTTTTTGCATTCTAATTTCTTTTAATTAGATTTAAATAAGAGGGTTAAACCCTCTTTTTTATTGAAATTTTTACGAAACAATGTTGATAAAATATAATTTTTTCCTAGTGAAGAAATTTGAAAGGAATGCTTTAAAAGCATTCCTTTTTTATATAGTTTTTTTTAGTTTTGAGTAGTAACTATAATCTTCTTACTTCTTACTTTTTACTCATTACAAATTACTAATCTTTCAATAAATAAAAAAATAAATTAGAATTTTTTTCAACCAAAGTTATATTTGGATGTATTTCAACAGAAGCTTCCCAATATCCACCATGTGTAAACTCGATTAAAATATTATAAAGTTCATCTTTATTTGAATCTAAAAAATAATCATTTTTTAGATATTTAATTCCTTCAGAAATTCCAAAAATTGCTTCTTCTATTTTATATTTAACTTTAAATACACCTAAAGTTATTTCATAACCTAATAAATAAGCCAAGACTTTAAGATTATTGGAATTATTTTTTGAAATATGTTTTATTATAGATATAAAAATATGTTTTATTATTTCAGAAATAGTTATGTTTTTCTTTTTTAAAAAATCTGTAGTGGATAAAACAATATCTCTAATTATAATACTATTAAAATAATTTATATTATTTACTTTATCTATAGCAACTATCAAATCACTCATTACATCTTCTAATGATAAAATATTTATACTTAAAGATTTTGCAATAAAATTGCCAATTTCATTTGTTTTATATACCAAAAGCTGTTGAGTAAGTGGTTTAGGAGTTACTGTTTTTATTTGAAAATATTCGATAGTTTTTTTATTAATGTAAGCTTCTTTTATTTCATTTATCCCTTGTATTTCTGTATTTTCTTCTATTTCTTTAAATATTTTAAAAATATTATGAAAAATATAATTTTTATCAGAAATTAAGATCATAAGATTTATATTATAATCTACTTTTTCTTGTAAATTATAACCTTCCTGAATTAAAAACTCCTGAGCTTTTTTCATTCGTATATTACTTCTTTGAATATCTGCCATTAATAAATAGGCTTCTAAATTCCTAGAATTTTTATTAAAAATATTCCAAATAGTTCTTTTTATTGGAATTAATTTTTTATCTAAGGCATATAAATGGAGTAAAAAAGGTATAAGAATTAATTGAATTCTTTCATCATAAATTCTTTTAAAACTTTGGAAAGTGCTTTCAAATTGTATGATATTTCCAAATTCAATATTACCATTTATAACTTCAATAACAAGCATTTCTACCGCTTTTGATAAATATTTATTATTTGGTAAATAGGCTATTTTTTTTAATATACTATAAATATCTGATTGTGAATAATATTCTAAAATGTTAAAAAAAGAATCTTCTCCCCAATTGTTAAAGTTTTGATAAAGTGCATTAAATTCAGCTAATTCTTTTGACATATAGCCTTGATAGCCTTCAAAGTTTACAATTGCATAAGATTGTTCATTTATTATTTTAGAAGGTTGCTTTATTTCTTTTTTTAGTAAATCTTTTTCAATTTCATCTAAATTTTCAATTCTTATATTTTTATATGAATAATATATTTTTGCAATTTCTTCTTGTTCTTCTACTTCCTGATTACTAGATTCAAAAAACTCAGGAACATCTTCATAAACTACATTTTCTAAATTTCCCATTATTACCTCAAGAAAGAAAACATTGATTAAACGCTTAGTATTATAGAAGAAAAATTAAATTTTTACATAACTTTAAAAGATAAAAAATATGAAATTAGATTTTTAAAAATTTCTTGTGATAAAATATCAAATATAAATTTATTTTGGTTTTTGATGTATTATGAATAAAAAAATAATTTCAGTTTTGTTTTCAGCCCTATTTTTATTAACAGCTTGTGATAAATTGGCAACCCCTATAAATTCTAGTAACAATGCAAATCAATCTAAACCAACAGATGATTCGATTAATTCTGTAGAAATATCGGGTAAAGTTGATGATGATTTAAATAATCCTGCAAAAGATGTAACAATAATAATAAAAGAAGATAATAAAGTTCTTGGTAAAACAACAACAAATGAGAAAGGGGAATTTTCAATAAAAGTACCTAAAGTTTTTGGTGGTGCTTATTTTGTAGAAGCTAGTTTAGAATTAAAAAATGGCTCTTTAAATCAAACTATTTTATTAACTTCTGACGATAGAAAAGCTCTTTTTATTGGAGAATCGAGATTGAAAAAGACTGTTTTAGTTGCAACACCGCCAAAACCAGCTACATAGAACCTATAAAGAGGAATGCTTTTAAAGCATTCCATACATAAACTCTGATACTAAAAATCTAAACTTTAAAAGAACTATCTGGTATATCAGACAAAGCATTAAAAGATTTTATTGTAGTTTTCATATAAGGCAAATCTTCTCCTGCATAAGCTTCCCAAAGAACAGGTTGGAAAGTGGTTGGATCAAAACCAATTATTTCATGAGTTATTTTAGAATCAAGAGAATTACTTGAACTAGTTACTTTTATTAAATATACATCTTTACCATCAATATTAGATTTTCCAGTTAACTCAGCCTTATATGTAGGAAGAGATAGTCTTTCTATTAATGCAAAAAAGTCAACCTGATCTGGTCTATATTCATTAGGAGATGTAATATTAGAATCAGTTTGAGGGAATTCTTTTGTTATAAATTTTAATGCTCCACCTGGTCTTATGGTTGCTTTTCCTGTTCCTCTGGTATAAGAAAGTTTTGCTCCGACTGTACTAGAATTTGAGTGTTCTAAAACATCAAATTTAACTTGTCCTGGTTTTTTACTAATTACTTTTAGTTTTTGTGTAGTCGTTTTTGAGATAATAAGAGATTTTTCAGTTTTTTCAACAAGAGCTTCATAAGCATTTGTGTTTGAAATAAAAGCTAAAACTTTATCAAGAGCCTTTCTTCCTTTATCATCCACGGTTGCAACGGCTGGTGCTGGTGTAACAACGGCTGGAGTTGTAGTTGCAGGTTTTGGAGTTGTTGTTGCTGGTGTTGTAGTTGTTTTAGCTTTCTTTTTCTTTACAGTAACATTTGGATCTACTACAGTTTCAACAGATGCTGTCGAAGGGTTTTGGCAAGTACAATTACAACAATTTTGTGTTCCTGAAGGATTTAGAGCTTGTACTTGTGCAACAGTTTGATAATTTGGTGAGGCAGATTCAAAATCCGAGCTAGCTCCGCTACCGCATGAAGTTAAAGAAAAAACCGAAAAAAAACAACCTATTGTTAAATAAACAATTCTCTTACCTGCTAACATTATTTTACCTTTTTATAGATCTATCATTACTAATTATAGTATCTTTATGTAAAAATTGGAATGAATATTTTTGATTCTAATTCATTATCAATGAATATTTTTTAAGAATTTATTCAAGATAAAAAAAAATTATTATTGAATATTTCTATGGAGAGATATAATAATTACCCTGTAATAATATTTCAGAGTTAGAATTTGTTGTTTTAAAACGAATAGGAAAAGATTCTCTTTCTTTTCCACTTATTGCTTTATAAACCCAAAAATGTAAATGTGGTGCAGATGACCAACCAGTACTTCCTGAGTAACCTATTAGTTCACCGACTTTAACTTTGTCTCCAACATCAACAACAGAGCCATCTTTTTTTAAATGAAGATAAGCACCAAATGTTTTATCGGAATGTTCTATTATTATATAATTAGCATATTTAGCAAAATCTTTTGTTTTTCCACCTATATCATTTGATGATTTAACAAAAACAACTTCACCTTCTCTTGAAGCTAAAACGGGTGTTCCTTCAGGTACATCAAAATCTATAGAATATTTTTGTTCACCACTGTGGGAAAATTTTCCGTTGAAACCCTGCATTATCATATATTTTTTACCCGATTTATAAGGTAGTTGATAGATGGTGTTATTATCATGCATTGCATTCATATTACCTTTTACTTCATTAAAAGTGTATCTAAAATTCCACGCTTTTGATTTATTAATAATAGAAAGTTCTATTTTATTGAATTCTTCATAAGGTTTAAGGGTAAGAGTAAAAGGTATTTTAACATTTGGAGAAAGATTTTTTAATTCGGTAAAATATAAACTTAAAGTAGTTTTACAACTGTTATTATTTTTTAAACTCATTGAATACCCATTTTCTTTTTTTGTATAGTCAACACAAACAGAATTATCTGATGAGCATGATTCTTTAGCTTTTATTTCATTAGGATTAAAAAAACTAAATAATAAAATTGTAGTGATTAGTAATATTTTTTTCATATAAAATCAATTCTTTACTTGTGGAACTGGTTCTGAAAGAGATCCTAAAAACTCCTCTAAATCTGCTATTTCTTGATCTTCAAGACTTAGAGATCTTATTAGTGGTGATCTATGAGAATCTTTTCCATTCATTCCATCATTATATAATTCCAATACTTTTTTTAGTGGAATAAAAACACCATTATGCATATATGGCCCTGTATCTTTTACATTTCTGAGTGATGGAGTTTTGAACTTTCCCCAATCTTCTAAATTTTTTGTTATGTAATATAAACCTAAATCTTCTTTATCTGTTTGTTCATAAGTTAATGTTAAATTATGAAATTTATCATCTGTAAAATTAGGACCATTATGACAATTTATACATTTTCCTAATGTTCTAAAAACATGCATTCCTCTTATAGAACCATCTGTTAAAGCTGTTTTTTGTCCAGAAACAAATTTATCAAAAGGGCTTTGATTTTTTGTTATTATTGTTCTTTCATAAGTAGCTATTGCTTTTGCAACATAATTAATATCAATTTTATCAATATTGTAAGCCTGTTTAAATTTTTCTTTATAAAAACTAGAGGCATTAAGTCTTTCTTCTATTAATTGAGGATTTGAGGCAAGTTCATTAGGATTCGTTATTACAGCACTTGCTTGTTCTTCTAAACTTTTTGCTCTACCATCCCAAAAAAGTAGTGGTAAATGAGCTGAGTTTACAACAGTAGGAGAATTTCTTTTTAAAATAACTCCATTATGACCTTCAGCTTGCTGTTTTCCATCAGTCCAGTTTTTTTGAGAATCATGACAAGTAAAGCAAGACATATTTTTATCTAAAGATAATTTGTTGTCAAAAAATAAAGCCTTTCCTAATTCAGCTCTTTGTAAACTAAATTGATTATCATTTGGAAATTTAACTGTTAGAGGTAAAGAGCCTATTTCTTTAAAAGTTCCACCATGAGCATAATCAATTTTTGGTGTAGGCCATTGTTCTTTTGGCTTTGAATATAATTCTCTTAAATCATCAGCTTCTTTTTTTAGTTGGAAAGTAGTTTTATGAGATTTTTTTATTACACTTTTTACTTCAGATAAATCAGATAAAAAAGATTCATTATCTTCTAAAGTAGATATTTCTTGATTTTTACATCCCAAAACGAAAAGAAAAACTAGAGAAAAAGAAATTATTTTTTTCATTGCAAAATTTTAATAAGCGATATTAATAATATAATAATAGTTTAAAAAATACATAAAATCAATGTTTTTATGATACAAAAAAACACTCCCATTTCTGAAAGTGTTAATTTGTTATTTAATTTATAAGAGAATTAGTTAGAAGCATCCCATGCATCCATAGCTAAACCTTTTGTGAAGTAACCATAAGGCATATAGCAATATCCTTGATCTCCCCATTTAGCACTCCAGCTGTTTCTTACGATAACAACTTCTTTAGCATCATCATAACCAAAAGCTGTAACTGCGTGTCCACCAAGTAATTTTTCACTTGCTGTATTAGGCATAGGAATTACTCCACCTTTAGATTTCATGAAACTTTCGTAAACTCTGAAACCAAATGCAACAGGTCTTCCAGCATCAAGAGCTGCTTTGAACTCATCAAGATTTCTTAATTTAACAGCCTTTTTCATTTTGTAAGCAGCTGCTGTAGCATTTGCACTTGCAGGAGGCTCAACTGTAAATTTAGTTGTAATATATGGCCAAGAAGCTTCTGTTGCAACACCTATTTTTTGTAAAACGTTCATACCTTGTGTTATTGTAGAACCTGTATCTTCTCCAGGGTTTCCATCAAGTTCTCTTTCTTTGTAGTAGAAATGTAATGCACTAAGAGGTACAAAAGATTGCCCTTGTTTGTTTTCCCAAGCTTCTCTAACACCTTTTACCATAGAAAAAGCTGTACAAGAACCAATATTTCCTTGATCTCCAACAGGACTAGCAAATTTTCTGATATCAGCTGCTTTTGTAGAACCAGCATTTGTTCCTTTACCTAATGTGATTGCATTTTTTTCAGCTTTCTTAATATTAAAGTTAAGTTTGTATTTAACTCCTGTAGAAGCTATTGCAGATCCTTCTTCAACAACTGTATTTTCTACTGGTAATTGATCAGGTTGAGATGATGTTCCGCTACATGCTGCAACAGAAACCAATGTTAATGAGGCTAACATTGTTGAAACTAATGATTTTTTAAAAGACATCTTTTCAATTCCTTATAAATTAAATTCTTATTAATATTATTATAATACATACTTAACTAAAACTTGCTTATCTTTTGTATAAGGATTTGTTAAAAAATAGTTAAAAATAGGTTTAACCCTTCTTAATCTTATTATCAAATAACTTTGAATTTATCTATTAATAATGTAAAATCTGATTAATTCTAATTGATATATGAAAAAGAGATAAGGATTTTTATGGGATTTAAAGAACTTGTAGAAGAAGCTTCTAGCATACTTGGTATAAAATACGAATATAGTGAAGAAAAAAATTTATACTCTATAAATATGGAGTTTGATAATGATGAAAAACAAACTATTATCGTTTACCAAGATATTTTTGAAGATGAAGATGAGGGAGTATCAAAAAAAATAATTGTTTGTGAATCCTTTGTTGGTAAATATGATTCTAGCAAAAATATTAATTTTTTATCAAAATCAAATAATGATTTGTTTTTTGCAAAGGCTTATATATCAGAAGATAATGATAAAATATTAGTAGAGAATTGTTCTTTTATGGAAGCTCTAAATCCATTAAATTTAAGTATAATTATCAATGAGATAGGTGAACATTCTTTTTATTTAAAAGAAAAATTATAATTTTTTGAGGTCTAAAAATGTTTGGTAAGCTTGCAACAGATGTATTAGGTTTAAGTGATATCGGAAGTGTTATTAAACCTGTTGATTATAATAAGGTTGATTCTGATGATTATGTAATGCACGAAGAAAATGAAAAAATATTTTTTTTGATAAAATCAAAATCAGATGAATATTGTTTTACAAATCAAGCTTTAATTCATTTAGATGGAAGTACAGCACTTAGTAAAAAAAGAAAATTACATCGTTATAATTACTCAAAAAATAAATTCAGCAATGTTATTTTAGAAACGGCTGGAACAATTGATCTTGATGTAGAAATAAAATTTTCTTTAGGTGAAAAAACCTTTTCTATTGATGTTCATAAAAAACATATTGAAGAGCTAAAAGATTTATATAAAGCAATGCTAAAAATAGCAGAAATTCAACATGAAGATTCTAAATTTTATGAGTTTTCTCAAACCAGTTTAAACACAGCAACCCAAGTTTTAAGTAAATTTAGCAATATTGATATGAAATTAGATGAACAATTCAAAGCAATAAATCAATATACTTTTGATTGGCTTATGAAAAGTCGTGAAAGGTTTATTTGTAAGGATTTTACTGCTATTTTTGAAAAATTTATAAATAATTAGATTTCAAAAAAAAATATAAAAAAACTCTTATTCGTTATTGATGATTTAGGATATAATTTGTTTTGTGTTATATATTAAAGGCGTAATTAATGAGTAATTTTGAAACAGTTATTAGTTCTGTAAAATCTGCATTAACAGATTCTGAAGTTGAACTAAAAGATTTGGGTGGTGGGAATCATCTAAGAATAGAAGTTGTATCTTCTGCATTTGAAGGTAAATCTCTTATACAACAACATAAAATTATCCATGATATATTAGATTCTCAAATGGAAAGTAAAGGTGGGTTTATCCATGCTTTATCGATAAAAACATCAGTTCCAAAAAAGTAAATTATTAAAAAAAAGGAAACCAAAATGTCAGATTTAAAACAAACAATAAAAGATACTGTAGAAAAAAATAAAGTAGCTCTTTTTATGAAAGGAACTCCTGATTCACCTCAGTGTGGTTTTTCTGCAAGAGTTAGCGGTGTTCTTGAAGATTTAGGCGTAGAGTATGCTTCTGTTAATATTTATTCAGATCATCCTACTATTTTAAGAACTCTTACAGATATTTATGGATGGCCAACATCACCTCAATTATTTATTGATGGAGAACTTATTGGTGGTTGTGATATATCAATGGAGTTATATGAAACAGGTGAGCTTCAAAAAAAATTAGGTGTTACTGTTTAAAAAACACTTGATTATTAATTGTATTCATGTTAAATTTTATATGTAATGTGAATACGTTACTGTGTGGGGACGTGGCGAAATGGCAGACGCACCATCTTAAGGGGGTGGCAGGGAAACCTATGTGAGTTCAAGTCTCACCGTCCCCACTCCTAAATACCTTATAATACCTTTTTATCCCAAAATATATGCAAGAAAAAAAACAAGCTAAAATTGTTGTTTATACAAAAGACTATTGCCCTTATTGTACAAGAGCTATTAATTTGTTAAATAAAAAAAATGTTCAATTTGAAGAAATAGATATAAGTAATGATTATGAAATGCAAGATTATGTAATTGATAGAACTGGAAATCTAACTGTTCCTCAAATAATAATTGGAGATCTTGCCGTTGGTGGTTTTGATGATATTTATGCTTTAAATAGAAGAGGAGAATTAGATCCGCTTCTTTTTCCTGAAATAATAGAGGAAATAATTAATCCTTCAACTGAAATTGAACAAAAAGAAATAGACATTGAAACAAAAATATAATTATTTTCAAAAAAGGGTTTGATGAATCAAACTCCTGCGATAATTTTTTTGTATATGAAAAAGGAATGCTTTTAAAGCATTCCCTACACAATTTCTCTATATACAATTATTTACTAATTTAATATCTAAAATAAAAATTAAACCAAACCAAAATATTTTTCTAAATTTTCTTTTGCTTCATCAGATCCTAAGCTTTTAGCAACTTTCCAGTCTTCTATGGCATTATCATTATCTTGATAAACATAATAACAATCACCTCTTCTTAAATATGATTCCATATGATTTGGCTCTAAAGTTAATGCTCGATTAAAATCTTCCATTGCTTTATAATAATTTTCATATTCTAAATAAACAACACCTCTTAGATAGTAACAATAATGGTTTTTATTATCTAACCTAGTTGCTCTATCAAAATCTTTGTAAGCATTATTTATTTCGCCAGTATCATAATAAGCTAACCCTCTATTTATATATGTATTAACATAGCTTGGATCTTTTTGTTCTACATAATCAAAATCATAAATAGCATATTCATAATTACCTGATTCTAACTGAGTTACAGCCCTTGAATAATAATTTAAGGGATTTTCTGGTTCTAGCTCTATAGCTTTATTAAAATCTTTTAGAGCATCTTCGTGATTATTTTGTTCTAATAATGCCAAACCTCTATTATGATAATTTAATGCTTCCGTAGGTTTTATTTTTATGGCACTATCAAAATCACTCATTGCTTTTTGATATTTAAAAATTCTTGCATAAGAATTAGCTCGACTTATATAATATTTACTTTCATCAGACTTTAAATCTATGGCTTTTTCAAAGTTTTTTATTGCAGGTAAATATCGTTCCATATAATAATAAGCTAATCCCTTTTGATAATAAGCTTTATCATTTTTAGGTTGTTTACTTATAGTAAATCCTAATTCTTGAGATGCTCCTTCATAAAAGCCATTTTTTATGTAATTTACACCCTTTGCATAATGATAAAAAGACTCAATATCATGATATGAATAAGTAATTATGGATAGAGATATTATTGATATAGTTATAAGTATCCAAAAAAACATATTTTTTATACTGCTATTACTTCAATTTTTTCATCAAAATATTCTTTTAGTAAAAAAGTAATTCCTTGTAATGTTGCATAAGTAGAACTAGGGCAACCACCACAAGCACCATGATATTTAACAGATAAAATTAAATCATCAGTTAATTCAACAATTTCAAGACCGCCTCCGTCCATTGCTAAACCAGGTCTTATATATTCATCTAAAATATCTTCTACTTTTTTTAGATTTTCATTACTAGATGAAGTTGTTTTCTTATTAAATTCTTTTATTTTTTCAAAATTTTCTTCTATAGTTGATTTTATATTTTCTTCTAAATCTTCCCATCTAATAGTTCCGTTTTTTGTAACTGTAAGAAAATTAGAAAGATAAAAAACACTTGTTATTTCAGGTATTTCAAATAATTTTTCTGCCAAAACATCGCCTTTAGCTTGTTCTACATTATCAAATTGTTTTGAAGAACTAAAAAGATTATTATCAAAAACAAATTTTCTAGCATTTGGATTAGGTGTAAATTCTATATCTATATTCATAATTAACCATTTAAAAAATAATTTTTCTATTTTACTTAAATATATTATACATCCTGATTTTATTTTAGCGATTTTAAATAAAAAATATTTTATCAACTTGTATATCGATATAAGATATAATATTATCCTATATGAGGATTAAAATATGATTGATTTTAAAATTGATTATGAACCGATTCACCCAGGAGAAATTCTAAAAGAAGAATTTATTGATGAATTAGGAATTACACAAACACAAGTAGCAAAAGATTTAGGAGTTACATTTGCTGCAATAAATGAAATTATTAACGGAAAAAGAGGAATAAGTATTGAAATGGCTTTTAAGTTAGCTAAATACTTTGATATGACTCCTAATTTTTGGATTAATTTACAAAAACAATATGAAGCATATTTATTTATTTATAACGAAAAAACTAATCATAAATTAGATAAAGTAAAAAAATTAGTTAGAATATGAAACATCTTTAATCTTCTACTAACTCTCTAACTTGAAAATTACCATTTTCTACTTGCTTAATAGATTCTAATAATCTTTTTTTATTTTCTGGATTAGAAAGTAAATATTCTGTATCATCTTTAAAATATTTTTTATTATGTT
>JBBTGK010000284.1:0-7146 GCA_038060635.1 Cyanobacteriota bacterium
ATCTTTCTATTACAGCTTGTAATGTTTGACTTGGAACTTCTTTTATCCATTCAAAACCTTCAACTTTTTTTACATCTACTAATTCTTTTATTAAATCAAATTTTGATATTGTTTTATTCCATATCTCGTATAATTTTATTCTATATTCAAGAGCTATATTATACAAATATCTACAAGTTCCTAAGCATTTATTTAATTCAATTGATTGATTTTTATTTGGGTTTAATTTATACTGGAATGTTTTTATTGTATTCATTATGTTTTTGAATATATATAATACTTATTCTCTATTTTAACACATTTTTTAAATTAAATCAATCTTTTTTAACTTAATTTATTCAATGTGTTTATCGTTTTCAGAAAACTTTTCTATAAATAATTATAAATTGTGAATTATGGATTATGAATTAAAATATTTTTTCATAGTCCATTTTTTGTTTTATAAATGTTAATAATTACTTTGAAAAAATAATTAACCATAAGTGAGAGTTTTGATTAATAATCTTTTTATTCTTTACTTTTCACTTTTCACTTTTTTCTAAGTATAATTATTAAGATATATTTTTATTAAATAAAATAAAACTTTGATTCACAAAATGTTTAAAAGTAAAAATTTTCGGTAGAATTATATTTAAGGGATAAAATAATGTCTAAAATTTATAGAAAAGATATGTATTATTAAAATGATGAAAAAAAAAATTACGCTATTACTTGCAACTGTTTTTATTTCTTCTTGTGTTCAAGAAAATAAACCCTTGGTTATAACTCCTACGGCAAAACAAACATCTTCGCCTATACCTCAAGAATCTATAAAGCCAACAGTTCAAACTTCTACAACTCCTGTTCCAATTTTATCTCCTACTGTTTCAACTAGTACTGCTACCCCTACACCAATTCCGACACCGACAAGTATATCAGCAGACATAAAATCTTATGCAACCGTAAATGGATATGTTTATGATGAATCAGGCTCTCTTTTAAATGATGCTAAAGTAGAAATAAAATCTTTAGAAAGTTCTGTTAATTTTTCTGGAGAAGCAAAAACAATCGGAGGTTCGTATGTTTTTAGAAATGTTCCCGTTGGTATAAGATTAGAAATAAAAGCTTCTAATGGAAGTGATTGGAATGAAAGAAAATTAACTTATGTTGCTAAATCAAATTCTACTGGTGATTCTCTTGCAAATGTGTTAAATTTTGGTGATATTAGTCTTTCAGACGATACAATTAATAAACAAAACTATGATTTTTTAACTAAAGCTTTAGAAGTTACTTCTGTTTCACCAGTAAGAGAAGGAATTGTAAAACATTATGGATTCAAATTAAAATTTACCTTCAATAAATCAGTAAAAAAAGAATTATTAGAAAGATATTTTGTATTGAGATATCTAAAAGAAGTTCCACCAACAAATGTAACACTAGGAGATGGTACTTCTAGTACATCAAATACAGATGGCCCTCCTTTAATTTTAGGACTTAGCCAAGTTATAATTGATAAATATACCTCAACAAGAAAATTTGATTGGGATACGCCTCCTTATGATCCATTAGGAAAAGAATTTACTTTTTCATTATTAGATGGATACGGATTACCAGTATCAAACAATAGAAGAGTAGTATATGGAGTATCATTAAGAGGAATCGAATCTGATGTAAAAATAACAGATAGAAATGATAATTATCCTCTAAAAATAGGTGAATTTTATAATAATTTTGGCAGAGCAAAAAATTATGTTTTTTATGTTGACGCAGATAAAATAGAGCCTTATTTAGATTATGTAAAATTAGTAAAAAATAGCAGTAATTGTATAATAAGAGTAGTTTTTTCTGAACCAATGACTTTACAAGGGGCAGAAAATAAAGAAATTTTTGATATTTCTAATTATACTATTTATAAAAATAATAGTGTAATAAAATTAAATAACCCTATTTTAGTAGTAACTAATCCAGATTCTATAGAAATAAGAACAGACACTTCTACTTTTTCAGATGGAGATACTATAAAAGTTGAATTAAATCAAAATATAAAAGATCCTTCAGGTAATTTTATTTCTAAAGGTTTAACTTTAGGCGAAAAAGATTACATCAGAGAAAGTAAATACACACCATAAATATATTAAAGGAAATAATAAAAATGAAATTAAGAAACAAAATAATAAATATATCATTATTCGCAATAATCTCAATATTTACAGTATCTTGTGATAAAACAGAAGCTGAATTTGAAGCTCCTAATAAAAATAATGTTGCTAACGGAAATGCAGAAAAAATAAAAGCTGATGGTACAGCAATGAATGTCTTAAAAAAAGCTGAAAAAATGGCAAAAATTTGTGCTGAAGATGCTGTTGTTATGAATATAAATGGAATTGATTTAGATTCTAATGGAAACACTAAAGTTGGTAATAATGGTAGTAAATGGATTATAAGTTATTCTAGTTCTAAAAAAAGTCCTGGTGAAAATGGTTATACGATAACTTTTTCTGGTAGTGGTTATTCATCTTGGTTACAATCTAATGCACAAGGTAATTTAAAAGATAATATAGCTAATTTTTCTATAGATAGTGATAAAGCTTTTAAAACAGCAAATGAATCTGGTTTAAATTCAAGTTCTATTTATTCAGCAGATTTATCAAAAAATGATAAAGGTCTTATTTGGACAGTAGGAGCAAAAAAAGATCCTAAAGATTCTAAATACGAAGTAAAAAAAGTAGATGCAATTTCAGGTCAAGAAATTAAGTAGAAATAATATTTTATTATAATAATAAAAAATGATATACTGTCGAGGAAAAATGAAAAAAATTACTCTTTTATGTACCCTTATGTTTATTACATCTTGCGTTAGTCAACCTGTAAATACAAATCCTGTACAAACAGCTACTCCTAGTATTGCACCAAGTACTATTAGTAAAACCCCAGAGCCAATAAATTCAGTTTTGCCTTCAGTCGTTCCAACAATACCTCCTGTAAATGTAACGGCTTCTCCTATACCTACTCCAATTCCTACTGCAACTTCAACCCCAGTAGTTATAAACAAAGAGTTAACAAAAAAAACTAAATTAACTTTGGGATTGGCAGATCTTTTTAAAGTGGTAACAGATGAACTATCAAATGATTATCAAAAAGATATTAGAGAACAAAATGAATACGTTAATGAACTAAAACCATCTTTTATAATTGTTGAGGTAAATCAAAAATTGGTAAACCCAACCTTTGATGCAAAAGAAATTAATTGGGCTTATTATGACAGAATGACAGAGGGGGCAAAAGCAAGTAATACAGAAATATTTTTTAGAATAAAATTTACTCAACCATATAATGATAAAACTAGTCCAACTATTTCTAATTATCAGCTTTTTATAGAAAAATTAATAGAAAGATATCAAGCTAGTAATACAATTTCTTTTGTAATTGGTGATAAAATAAATGATCAAAATACTTTTTCTGGTTTAGCAGATAGAAAAGATTTTAATAGTTTTTTAGCAATAACATACAATACAATAAGAAATAAAACTAAAACAGCTCCTATTTATCTTGGAACATTTGTTCAATCTGAATTTTTCTCTCAAAATAATAGATATAGAATAGTTGATGATTTACTATCTTTTATAAATACAGGTGCAGATAAGTATTGTGATGGTTTTATTTTTGAAATTTATAGTCTTGCTACAGATGTTTCAAATAAAAATAATGAAACTATTTTTAAATATACTAATTATAAAGTAATAAAAGATTATTATGATAAAATTCAAGAACTTATAACTAAAAAAGGTCTTCAAAATAAAAAATTAATTCTTGAAACTGGTACTTTTGGTGGAGATTTAGTTGAAAGTGTTAGACAAGAACCTCAACAGCAATCAAATGAAATTTTTAAACAAATAGTTTATTCAGCATCTTTAGGATTCGATAAAGTATATTTATCTAAGCTTTTTGATAAGTATCCACAAGAGCAATCTAGTATATTTAGTAAATTTGGCCTTATTGGTGCAGATAATTATTCTTTAGAGAAAAAAGTATCTTATTGGGGGATTAAACTTTTATTAGATAGATTAAAAGATACTGTAGCAATAGAGCAAATTCAAAATTTACCAGCAGATTATGAAGGTTTTATTTTTGAAAAAGAAGATAAAACTAAATATTATGTAGTTTGGAATAATAATAAAGATAATACAGGATCTATAGAAATAAAAATTGAAGGAAAAAATGCAAAAGTTTATACTATTCCAACAGACTCAGAAAGAATTTCTTATGGTTTTACCCCAATCATAAGTACATTAGGAAAAGTAAGACTTGATTTTACTTCTAATAATATGGGTACTAGAATTATAGAATCGGTTAATTAAATATGAAAAATAAAAAATTTTTGTTGTTTTTAGCAAGTATTTTAACAATAAGTTGTTCTGTTGATGTTAATAAAACTCCAGTAGTATCAACTTCTGCAAAACCATCACCTTCTATAACTCCATCTATAAATACTTCTGTTTTACCTTCAGCAAATTCAGGGCAAACAAATGTAACTCCCTCTCCAATGGTAAGTAATACTCCTATTCCTATACCTACTGATGTTAAACCATCTATTTTTGTTCCTGCTGAAACTGGAACATTAAATCTTAATAATGCCTATTTAAAATCACCTAGTAATGCTTTTTTAGGTGATAAAAATGTTGATTTAAAATTTAGAATTTCTTTAGCTAGTTTACCTGCAAAAGATTCTATTGCAACTCTTTTTGATATTTATGATGAAAATACAGTTTCTTCTAAAAGTCATTACTCATTAAGTTTAGATGATAAAGGAAACCTTAAATTAGATGGTAATACAAAAATTGGATTTTTTTCAAATACTTTTAGATATGATGTAAAACCAGCTCAATATTATGAAGTTGGATTTAAAAAAGTTAATAATCAAATAGATGTTTTTATTGATAATAAAAATGTTTTTACAACTACATTAAATTCAGATGATTTTGAAGATTATTATGGAAAAAGAGCTATTAATCTTGCTGCTGATATGAATGGTAAAAATAAAATATCTTGTAAAATATCTTATTTGAAAATAACAGATGTTTTAAATTATAAATTTAAAGGAAATTTAGATGACTCTGAAAAATATAATCTTAATGCAATTGTAAAAGAAGGAAGTTATGATATTGAATATAAAGAAAGAGCTGACGTTATAACTCCTGTTTCTACTCCAACTCCAATTCCTACTCCTAGTATTGATCCATCTATAACACCAGCAAATGAAAGAAATCCTATAGATGCTGATAGTCAAAAAATAAGAATTAGTTTGAATACTTACGATCCTAAAAATACAGATCAATATCTTGATTGCGTAAAGAAAAAAGATGCAGATCAAGATGATATCAGAAAAAGAACTAATAATTATCTTTATGTATCTACAAAAGATTGTTTTGATCCATCAGGAACTTTTTCTACTAAATGGTTAGATTTGGGAACAAAAAAAGAAAGTGATACTATTTCAGATATAAGACTTATTACAGAAGTTTTTAGAGAAATATCTACTTTAACAATAGCAGGTTCTGATGCTGGACAAAGAGTTTTTGTTTCTGATATTGGAGAAAAATCTTATGATGGTATTGATGCAAATTATTTGGCAAATAAAGTTGATTATGATAATAAAAATAGAGTTTTTAGTGATAGTAAATATTCTAGTAGAGTTATTCCTGAACATGTTTATGCAATAAAAACATATCAGTATGGTAAAGAGCCAAGATATGCAAAGTTTCTTGTTCATGACATTATTACAAATGACTATGCTCCTTTAAAAATTTTACCTCCAACACTTAATTCTTCTCCAAGAATTGAAAGTTCAGGAACAACCCCTTCATCATTAGCTTCAAATACTAGTTATGATTATTCAGTATCAACTTATGATGGTTTAGGAGATACTGTTGCAATATCTTTAGGTTCTATTCCTGCAAGTGCTCAAAATGTTAATAGTAAAGCTGTAATGTCTTTTGTTGTTCCTTACGGTGCAAAAGGATTTACAATATACAGAAAAGATACTATAAATGGAGTAGTTAAATTTTATAAAATAGGTCCTTTTGTTTCTAAAACAGATCAAACTGTTATTTTTGAAGATTTTGCAACTAAAGGTGTTCAAATTGAGAATATACCAACAAGTGATAATAGTTATAAATATGTTTTTAAACCAAAATTAGATAGTAAACCGATATCTGTTGAATATTCTTATACTTTTTATGGTTCACCAGTAGCTATAACAACTGTTACTAAGTAGTAAGAATTGAGAATTAATTAATATCAGTTCAGGAAGTTATTTAATTTATAATACTAATTAAAAATTTAATGCCTCCTGTTTTTTATATATCTTTTAATTTCTTACAAAACTAGGTTATAATTATATTTTTTTGATCAATAATAAATTATTTTATAGGCAAAAACCATAAAAATGGCTGAAGAACTATTAGCAAATAGATATAAAGTTATAAGAAAACTTGGTGAAGGCGGTATGGGAACTGTTTATCAGGTTGAAGATGCACTTACAAAAGAAATAGTAGCATTTAAAATACTTTCAAAACAGCTTGCAGATTCACCTGAAACAATTCTTCAATTTAAGCAAGAATTTAGGGTTATGAATAAGCTAAAACACCCAAATACAATAAATGTTTTTGATTATGGGATAATGCCAGATAAATCCCCTTATTTAACTATGGAAGTTGTTCCTGGTTATGAACTTAATGAAATAAAAGATCCTGACTATAAAGAAGTTTGCAGAATTTTATTGCAAGTTTGCCAAGCCCTTAGTTTTATTCATTCACGTCTTTTAGTTCATTGTGATATAAAACCTCAAAATATTAGAATAAAAGAGGGTATAAAAGCTGTAAAAGTAATGGATTTTGGTTTAATGAATCAATTAGGGCTTAGAAGTAATGGACAGATTACAGGAACAGTTGATTATTTACCTCCTGAAATACCTACTGGTGGAATAATAAATGCAAGTTCTGATCTTTATTCTGTAGGTGTTGTAGCTTATGAATTGGTAACAGGGAAATTACCTTTTATTGGTACTTCTGTTTTAGAAGTAATAAGAGCTCATATAAATACACCTGTTGAACCTTTAAGAACCTATAAACCTGATATTCCTGAAAAATTAGAAAAAATTATCTTAAA
>JBBTGK010000285.1:0-6554 GCA_038060635.1 Cyanobacteriota bacterium
TATCTGAGGCAATTTTACTAAGCGGTTTAATTACTATATCATCTTGTCCTAATATAGAATCGACAATGAATCCACTGGTTTTATTTCCCTCTTCTGTTCTTACAATTATGATAGGAATAAGCTCTTCAAATTTTTCTTCATCAAAAAAATCAAACTCAGGTTCTTTTATTTTTTCTGGTACATTTAAAATTTCTTTTAATAAAACTAAAGGAATAGTTTTATCTCTTACAACAGTTACTCGTACTTTATGTATATTTTTTATTTCTGATAAATAAATTTCTTTAACTTCTTCGATGTATGAAAGAGGTATTGCGTATATTTCATTTTCTAGTTTAACTAATAAAACTTCCATAATTGCTAAAGTAAGAGGTAATTTTATTGTAAATTTACTACCTAATCCTTTTTTAGAATTTATTATTATATTTCCACCTAATGATTTAACTTTTGAAAGAACTGCATCCATTCCAACACCTCTTCCTGATAACTCTGTGGTTGCTTCCATTGTACTAAAACCAGGTAAAAAAATAATTTGAAATGCTTCTTCCTCTGACATATTATATGCTTCATCTTGTGTTATGATATTTTTTTCTATGGCTTTTTGTTTCACTCTTTCTATATTTATACCAGCACCATCATCTTCTACAATAATCAAAACACTATTTCCTTCATGTTTTGCAATAAGATGAATGTTTCCATTTTTAGTTTTTCCAGCTTTTATTCTATCTTCTGTTGATTCTATTCCATGATCTGCTGAATTTCTTAATAAATGAACTAACGGATCTCCAAGTTCGTCAATTATAGTTCTATCTATTTCTGTATCTTCACCTTCAATAACAAAATTTATTTCTTTATTGGAGGCTTTTGCAACATCTCTTATCATTCTAGGAAATCTACTAAAAATAGATTCTACAGGCATCATTCTTAATTTCATCGCACTATTTTGCAATGTAGATGATATTAAATTTAGATTTCGTATAGATTGATTTATTTCTTGATTATTTGAATTAATAGCTAATTTATTTAAACGACTTCTAATTATTACTAATTCTTCAACCATATTTATAAGTTGATCAAGTCTATCTGTATCAACTCTAATAGTTTGCTTTTTTGAAGTAGGTTTTTTATTTTTATCTTCTTCTTTTACTATTTTTTTATCAGGAATCTTTTTTAATTCGTTATTATTTAAAGTAATTTTATTTATTTTAGGTTCTTCTTTTTGAGTTTTATCTTTTATTTTTTCATTTTTTTGATTATCTGAATCAAGTTTAGGAGTTAACTCTATTTTTTTAGGTACATTATGTTCATTGTAGTATGTTTGAGTTTGCTTAGATAATTTTATTTCATTATTTTTTTCATTAGTATCTATAGAAAAAAGATCTGATATATTTTTTATTTCAGCTACAGATGAAATCGCATTGATTATATCATTATCATTTTGATTTGTAATTAATACAATTTGAAAAGAATCATCAAAATTTTCATTTTCTATTTCTTCTTGACTAGGAATAGTTTTTATTATATCTCCCAATCCCTCTAATTTTTTTGTAACCAGAATAAACCTGGCAAATTTCATTATTGTTCCAGACATAAAATTTATTGAAATTATAATAGATCTTCGGTCGGAGCTTTTAGCTTCTAAAATTAACATTTTTTCGTAATCAGTAAATAAAGGTAATTGAACTTCTTTTTTCAAAGCCTGATTATTATTTTTTAGATAATCTTTAGAAAGTTCTAAAACTTCAATTTCTTTTATTTCAGCAATTGATGAAATTGCATTAAAAAAAGCTGATGAATCTCTATCAGAAATTATTGTAATAACAAAATTATCAAAGTTATTTTCATTTAATAAATCATTTCCTGAAGGAAATGAGACAACTATTTGAGCTTCTAAATATTCTAAAGTATTCATTATCATTGATACTCTTATAGCTTTCATAATAGTTTCTTTATCTAAAGTTATATATATTTCATAACATTTAAAATTTTCTTCTAAGGCTATACTTATTATTTTTTTATGTTCTTCATCATATTTAGGTATTATTTTATTAGAAATAACAGGTATTAAATTTTTAGTATTAATTTTAATTTCATCAATAAATTTTTCTTTTAGATCATAATTTTCAGCAGACGATATTTCAGCAATACAAAGTATCGAATGTAGAATTTTTTCTATAGGAACCGAATGTAAAATAGTTACAACAAAATATGAAAAAAAATTTTCAGCTAATAGAGATTCTCTTGACGGAGTTGTTTTAATTATTTTTGCTTTAGATTCTATTGCCTGAAGTACTAAGGAAACTCTTAGTGATTTCATAACACAATCTTTCATCAAAAATATTTTTATTTCAGAAGAGTTATAAGAATTTCCAAATGCTTCTAAAATAAGTTCTTTTTCTTCATTTGAATAAATTATTTCAATATCTTTTTTATGATTTTCTTGTACTTTAGACGAATCTTTTTTTAAGGATGTTTTTATTTCACCAGAATCTAAAATAGTTTTTATTTTTTCAACTATATTTGAAACGTCTATTTCCTTTGTGTTATCGGAAATATTTTCTATTAATGTTTCTAGAGCATCTAAACAAGAAAATAAAGTATCTATTATTTCAGACGATATTATAATTTGAGCATTTCTTAACATATCAAGAAGATTTTCCATCTCATGAGTTAATTCTGCTACATTATCAAAACCCATTGTAGATGACATACCTTTTAATGTATGTGCAACTCTAAAAATATCATTAAGGTTTTTTAGATCTCCAGAGCCCTTTTCTAATTCCAATAAATAACCATTAAGAGCTAATAGATTTTCTCGGGATTCATCTATAAAAAGAGTTATGTATTTTTCTTTATCTAAAGACATTTTACATATCTGGCTCTGCCATAATACCTTTTATTGAGTTTTCGTTAAATTCAGTTATTTCTATTAATTCTTCATTAATTTCAGTCTCAGAAGAATAAAAAATATCTGAATAATCAACAGTAGGAAGAAATGTATTTATATTTTTTATTTTTATACAGGTTACAGTTATATTATCCTTTCCACCATTTTCATTTGCTTTATTAATTAATTTTGTTACAGAATCTTTGGGATTTTCCCAATTATTTAAAATTATTTCTTTCATTTCATTATCATTAAGAAGATCGCTAAGACCATCTGTACACATCAAAAGATAGGAATCTTGTTGTATATTTAAAAAATTTATTTCTGCAATAATTTCATTATTATCTTTTATTCCAATTGCTTGACTAAGCATTTTGCCCCAAGTAGTAGAAGTATTTTTTAGTGCGTCATTCCAACTTCCTTTTCCTTCGTTATAGTTATTCATAGCAACATTATGATCTTGGGTTACTTGTTCTATACTATTTTTTGTTATTAGATAAATTCTACTATCTCCTATATGAGCGATATAAACAGAATTATCTATAACTAATGAAACAACTACCGTTGTACCCATTTTTTTTTCATATTCATATCCTAAACTAAGATTTTCCTTATATATAGAATCATTCGCTTGATATATAAGAGCTTCTTCTAAAAGTTTTTTTGTTTCATCGAAACTAAAATGAAAATTCATTGCAGGTAAAATAGTTCTTTTTATTTTTTCAACTGCTACTGCACTTGCTACTTCACCTTTTTCGTGTCCACCCATTCCATCACAAACTACAAAAAAACCTCTATTAGATTTTTGAATTTTTGATAAACTTTTTTCATCTACAGAGAGTAGTGTCGAATAAAAATTGTCTTCATTATTTTCTCTTTTCTTTCCAATATCGGTACAAGAATAATATTTTATTTCTGTAAAATCGCTTTCTAAAACAGAATCCAATTTTTTAATTAATATTTTTATATCATCAATTTTACCATCGATAACTTGTTTAATTATTTCCCCAATTTTATATTTAGTATATTCAATAAATGCCATATCTAATGGAATAAGCATTTTTTTCCAAATTTCACCTAAATCTTTTATTGTTACATCGTTATTATTGTTTTTTATTAATTTTAGTTTTATATCGAGATTTTCATCAACAAAAAAATTATTTAAATTAATTATAGAACTTTGTATAGAATCTTTTTCTAATAATTCATAAATGTAAGCAGAGTCTCTTATTAGCTGAATTCTTTCTCTATCTGTTATTTCAACAATAGCTTCTCTTATGTTTCTATATTCTTGACCATAAAGATCTTTATTTGAGTTTATTAAAATATAATCTATTGAATCTAATGAAAAAGCATCATAAACTTTTGGTATAAAAGAATACTTATCATATTTTTGATATATATTTAACAAACTATCTTCTAATAACTTTTCTGAATCAAAGCATGATTTACCAAAAAAATTATCTCTTACAATAAAGTTATTTTTATCAACAATAGAGTATCTTGGATTTATTGAATTTCCTTTTACTTCTGAATTTGTTACTAAAATAAATTCTTTGTTAATATAAGCACCACATGATAAGCAGAACTCTTGTTCTACAGTATTTTCAGTCCCACAATTTTTACAAATAGTCTTTGCCATTTTTTTATTTCTATAAAAACATTTTAGATAACAGTATAAAACATGATACCAAAAAAGAAAATTTTTAGGAATAAGAAGAAGTAATTAAATAATAATTATGATGGATAAAGTATGAATTAATATTTTTTATAGAATAAAATAATAATTAAAAATTTAATTGTATAATGTATTTCTCTATAAAGTAAATGAAATAAAAAATAAAATGAAAAAAGATTTTTCTAGTGATAATGCAACAGGAGTTCATCCTGATATTTTGGATTCAATTACAAAAGTAAATAATGGAAACTGTTTTGCTTATGGTAATGATGAATATACAGAAAAAGCTATAAATAAATTTAAGGAAGTTTTTTCTGAGAATTGTGATATTTATTTTGTATTTAATGGAACTGGGGCGAATGTAACTGCATTAAAAGCTCTTACGAATAGTTATAATTCAATAATTTGTGGGGATAATTCTCATATAAATTTTGATGAATGTTCAGCTCCAGAAAAATTTACTGGTTGTAAATTGACAACTATAAAAAATAAAAATGGGAAATTAGTTCCAGAAGATATTGAAGAGGTTTTATTTGGTTTTGGAGATCAACATCATACTCAAGCTAAAGTTATTTCAATAACCCAATCAACTGAATATGGAACACTTTACTCCTTAGATGAAATAAAAACTCTCTCAAAATTGGCAAAAAAATACAATATGTATCTTCATGTTGATGGAGCAAGAATTTCTAATGCTTGTGTTGCTTTAAATACTTCTTTTAAAGAAATGATTATTGATTGCGGAGTTGATGCCTTATCTTTTGGTGGTACAAAAAATGGAATGATGTTTGGAGAAGCTGTAGTTTTTACCAATAAAAAACTATCTGAAGATTTTAAATACATAAGAAAACAGGCTACTCAACTTTCTTCAAAAATGAGATTTATTTCTGCTCAATTTTTAGCTTTTTTTGAAAATGATTTATGGAAAAAAAATGCTTCTAACTCTAATAAAATGGCTAAATTATTAGAATCAAAGATAAAAGATATTCCTAACTTAACTATAACTCAAAAAGTTGAAGCTAATTCTCTTTTTGTAATAATGAAAAGAGAAAGTATTGATATGCTTTTAGAAAAATATAATTTTTATTATTGGAATGAGAAAATAAATGAAGTAAGATTTATGTGTTCTTTTAATACGACTGAAAATGATATTGAAGATTTTGCAAGAGATATAGAAATATGTTCAAAAATAAAATAGATTTTATTGATATTTCGCCAATCATAAAAAATGATATAGCTGTTTTTCCTGGTGATACTGAATTTTCAAGAGAAATTTTATTAGATTTTAAAAAAGGGCATAATTTATTATTATCTACAATAAAATCAACAGTACATTTAGGCGCTCATACTGATGCACCCAATCATTATCATTCTGATGGGGAAGACATTTCTCAAAGAGATTTAAATTACTATTTTGGTGATTGTCAAGTAATAACAGTTAATGTAGAAAGAAATGAAAGAATTTATCCTGAAAATATAAAAAATGTAGAAATAAAAGCCCAAAGAATTTTATTTAAAACAAATTCTTTTCCTGATCCTTATAATTGGAATAATGATTTTAATTCACTTTCACCTGAAATTATAAATTATTTGGTAGAAAAAGAGGTTTTATTAGTAGGAATAGATACCCCTTCAATAGATCCTATAGATTCAAAATTATTAGAAACTCATAATGCCGTATATGATAATAATTTGGCTGTTTTAGAAGGTATAGTATTAAATAATGTAGAAGATGGCATATATAATTTAGTTTGTTTACCATTAAATATAAAAGATTGCGATGCTTCCCCTGTACGAGCCGTTTTATATAGGAAATAGTCTTAAACAGGATTTTAAGGCAGTTAATAAGATTTCCATGATTAGGATTTTATTCATAATTTTCTTGTTCTGTATTAATTTTATTTTAGTTCAAAAAAACAAATACCTTAATATCCTGTTAAGTACATACGCAAATTTAAATTCATAAAATGAAAAGAAAAAATATTTTTTAAT
>JBBTGK010000286.1:0-5153 GCA_038060635.1 Cyanobacteriota bacterium
CGTGCCATGCGGCGATGGAAACGTTGTAAGCCCTTACATTGTTAATGAAAGCGCTTTTCATTTTTTTTGCGTTTTTATTATGGATGGATTATTCAACATGTCCCGGTTTTCACGAATTGAAAATTCATCTAAAATTAAAAAAATTGCCATAAATACAGGTGGTGGTGATGCCCCAGGATTGAATGCTGTTATTAGAGCCGCAACTCTTTCGGCATTAAGACAAGGTTGGGAAGTTTACGGTATTAGACATGGATATAGAGGTTTATTAGACCTTAATTATATGGTAGAACTAAATAAAGAAAAAGTAAAAGGTATAACTCATTTAGGCGGTTCTATTTTAGGAACTGCAAATAAAGGAGACCCTTTCAATTTTCCTATTGAACTAAAAGATTCTGTTGAATTAGTAGATATGTCTGATAAGGTAATGGAAAATTTTAAAAGATTAAAAATAGATGCTCTTATTACTGTAGGTGGAGATGGGTCTCATAGAATTGCTGCAAAATTTATAGAAAAAGGAATGCCAATAATAGGTGTACCAAAAACAATTGATAATGATATGATAGGAACCGAAGTTACTTTCGGTTTTGATACAGCTGTTGTTACTGCAAGTGAAGCAATTGATAAACTTCATTCTACAGCAGAAGCTCATGAAAGAGTTATGGTTGTAGAAGTTATGGGAAGATATGCTGGTTGGTTGGCTTTACATTCTGGTTTATCAGGTTCTGCTCATGCTATTTTAATACCAGAAATACCTTTTGATCTTGAAAAAGTAGCTGAAAAAATTTATGATAGAGAAGCCGCTGGAAGAAATTATTCTATTATTGTTTGTGCAGAAGGTGCATTTCCAAAAGATGGAACTATGTTTTCAGAAGATCAAGGAAAAGGAAGAGAAGTCCTTTTAGGCGGGATTGCTAAATATGTAGCAAAAGAAATATCAAGAATAACTGGAAAAGAAACAAGATCTTTAGTTTTAGGACATCTTCAAAGAGGAGGAAGCCCATCTGCTTTTGATAGATTATTAGGTTTAAGATTTGGTACAGCTGCTGTAAATACTTTATTACAAGGAAAAGTAAATGTTATGGTTGCACTTGATCCACCTGAAGTAAAAACAATACCAATTGATGAA
Organism: Cyanobacteriota bacterium; assembly: GCA_038060635.1. GTDB lineage: Bacteria > Cyanobacteriota > Sericytochromatia > UBA7694 > JACMQJ01 > JBBTGK01. Next base: position 1,127 of record JBBTGK010000286.1, read on the forward strand.
GTAATAAAAAGTATGAAAACTGTTCCTATGAATTGCGATACTATAATGACAGCAAGATCATTAGGTGTTTCTTTAGGTGATTAGAATATAGTAAATTAATAAAAAGCTGTAATAATATGATGTTTAATCTATAAATTATAGCTTTTTACATTTTTTTAATTTATTTTCAAGAAAGTTATAAAATTTTAGAGATTAAATATGTTGATTATCAGCCCATTCTTTTAATCTTTTATAACCTTCTTCAGTTGAAATTTCTGGAACATAACCAAGATCTCTTTTTGCTGCACTTATATCGAACCAATGAGGTGTTGATAACTGTTTCGCCAAAAATAAAGTTAATCTTGGTTCTGATTTTATATCAAAAAATTTATAAAATGTTTCAAACACTGTTCCTACAAAGTATGCTAAACCAGCTGGAATTTTTTTATTTACTTCTGGTAAACCGCCTGCTTTTACGTGCATGTTTATAAAATCGTTTATTCCTATTTGTTTATCTTGAGTTATAAAATAAGCTTTACCAGCTATTGAACTTCTTATATCCAATTTTTTCATAGCTAAAAGATGTGCTGAAGCAGCATTATCAATATAAACACAATCAACTAATGGATTATTATCTCCAATTAAAAATAATTTACCTGCTCTGGCTCTTTTATTTATTCTAGTAAAAAAATGAGGATCTTCTGGGCCCCAAATAAGATGAGGTCTTAATGCTACTGTTGCCAATGTATCACTATTTGCTTCTAAAATCTTTTTTTCAGCAATTGCTTTTGTTTGAGGGTAATATGCTTCAAAATGTTCTGGATAAGGTAATTGTTCTTCATTTTTACCTTCTATACCTACTCCATTATGCACAACACTAGGAGAGCTTGTATATATAAGTTTCGAAATATTTTCGTCTTTACATGCTTGTATTATATTTTCTGTTCCTAAAACATTAGTAGAATAAAAATCTTGATAATCACCCCAATAAGATGCTTTTGCCGCAACATGAAAAACAACATCACAACCTTTAATAGCTTTTTTTAAGGTAGCTAAATCTGAAAGATCTCCTTTACTATGAGTAACACCCATTCTTTCTAATTCGGGATAATTATTTCTTGAATAACTTATTATTTCATGATTTTCTTTTAAAAGCTGTTTTATAATAGCTTTACCTAAAAAACCTGCACCACCAGTTACAAATACTTTCATTTATTTTCCTTTAAAATTTTACAAAGCAAAAAAGCCTGAGTAAAACTCAAGCTTTCTTTTTCTTAACGGAGGACACAGGATTCGAACCCGCAAGCCCTTCCAGGCCAACCGCTTTCAAGGCGGCTTCCTCACCACCCGGACATCCTCCAGAAGACCTATATAATATAACACGATTAATGTTATATTGGCAAGTACCTTTAGAGCAATTTTGTGTTAATAAGTGTGAATCTTAGAAATAGGAGCTCTATCTCTTCCTAGTGTCCAAATGGTCTGAAGATCTGGTGAATCCATAATATCAGTATTCTCTACTAATTCCCAACCAAACTTAACTTTATGAGGGAAAATTCTTGGTTTATGATCCATTGCTAGAAGTGATCTGAAGGCTAATTCAGTACAATAAAAAGCATCATCATCATTTAATAAAAATAAAGCATCATATTTTTTTCCTATTTGTTTATTTGCAAATTCTAATTCTTTTTTAATATCATCAGGAGTAGTATTTTTAGCTCTTAGAACTACAAATTTATCTCTTTCACTTCTTGCCAAATATGTTTTTAAAGGTTCTTTTACAACACCCCAAAATTTAGGATTTGGACTTCCTAATGAATGAATAATTGTTCCATTTCCTTCATATACAATTGCATGAATAAAAGAAGAATCATTACCACAAAGTATTACATCGCCTGCTTTTAAAACACTTAGTAATTGATTAGCTTGTGAATCATTAACTCTTGGAATAGTATCAACGATATCTGGTTTAGCAAATTTCTTTTTTACAACATAATTACCTATTTTAGATAAAACACCTCTTCCTAAAGAAGATTTATTTAATATATTAAAAATAACGCCACCTTTGAATTCTGGGTTTACAAAATCATTTTTATAACTTTGAATTTCGGCTTCATCTGAAAAGTTATTTTGAAAAATCATTTTTGCAACTTTTTCAACATCTTTTTGATTTGCTATTAATATTTTTTCTATTTCTTGAGGACTCATTTTTGACACATCATTCGCAGCAAGAGCTTCTAATGATGTTTCCTGTTCTAATGATTGAGTATTTATTTCATCTATTTTGGAACAAGAAGAAAGTAAAATAGATGTTATAAAAACGGATACTAAAAGCTTTTTCATTTATATTCCTCATAAGGTAGATAAAAAATTTATGTTAAAATCTTAATTTAAATACAAGTAAAAATAAGATTATCATAAATATAAGTTTAACAAATTTTATTATTTTTTTCAATTATTAAAGTACTTTTTTATATTCAGCATAAAAAAAAATAAATTAGAGCTATTATTTTATAGTTAAAATACATTGATTTTTTTTATTATTATTGATAGAATTTTATTTGAGTTTTTTTAATATCTTTTAGATATTTTTATAAAAGAATTCTTCTTTTTGACTTAAATATACGAAAAATTATATATATGTGTTGTTTTTAGTTTTCTTGTTGCTATAAAATATTGGTTTTTAAGTGAGGTTTTATGAAAAGCAAGGTATTATTGTCGTTAATTATATTTTTTTCAACACAAAACAATGTTTTTGCAGGAGAAAGTAGTAAAAAATTATCCGAAATGACACTAGAAGAAATACTGAACACAGAAATAGTTTCATCAGCATCAAAAAAAGAACAAAAAGCAATGGAATCTCCTATGAATACCTTGATTATAAACGAAGAAGAAATAAAACAAAAAGGGTATTCTAACTTAAAAGATTTACTTGGTGATTTACCAGGTTTAGAAACAATTGAATATCATTTTAGTGAAATAGGAACATTAGTACCTGTTAGAGGAGTATCTGGAAATAATAAAATTATTGTTTTAGTAAATGGAATGAAAATAAATCCACCTGCCAGAGAAAATATGATGTTTAGAAACGATCAAAGTATAAAATATGCCAAGAGAGTTGAAGTAATTTATGGCCCAGGTTCTGCTCTTTATGGTTCTGATGCTGTAAGTATGATAATAAATATAGTTACAAAAACTTATGAAGATTATAAAAATGAGAATAAAAATCTATCAGCATCAATTAAAGGAGGTATGAATAATACCGTAGAAGGTTCAGCAGGCTTAGGATTAGGTTTTGGTGAAAATAAAGAAATAACAGGTTATCTTCAATATTTAAATACTAATGGATCAGATTATCCTTCTAATTATCCTAATTTATTTAAAGGTTATCAAGAAACTTTTGATAAAGCAAAGCCTAGCGAAAAATTATATACAAGAGAAGATAAAGGTTTAAATGGTTTTTTTGATATAAAGCTTGATAATAGTAATATTCAATTTTATCATAGAAGCTCTTCTAGATCTTCTAGTCAGGGCTTATTATCTGCTTTTCCTTTTTCAGAAAAAGCAATTTGGTCTGATAGCTCTAATATTTTTAGAGCAGAAAATAATTTAAACTTACTTCCTAACCTGAATGCAAATACATCTTTGACATATAATAGATATGAAATAGATCCAGCTTCTGCTTATGTTTGGATTCTTAATGATAAATATAATTATAATGATAATAAATATGGAAGAGGCAGAGGATTTGAATTTGAAGAAAAACTTAATTATGACTTGCTAAAAGACTTTAATGGTTTAGGTGGTTTTTCTAAAAATCTTTCTTTTATAGGTGGTTTTAATTTTGGAGATTATGAATCTGTTCCTAAAGCTACTGTAGCTGGTGGCTATAAAGTAAATGAAAATTTAGTTTCTCAGGGGACAGATTTTACTTATTATGATTCTAAAGATGATCGAGATAATAATAAAAATGCTAAAACAGTATCACCTTTAACAGCTTTATCTTATCAGAGTTATGCAGGCTATCTTCAAACAGATTTGAAACTTT
>JBBTGK010000287.1:0-10257 GCA_038060635.1 Cyanobacteriota bacterium
TTGTTTACATTCTTTAATATATAATCTCTGGAGGTCTTCCTTTTATGAAACAAATGAGTAAGCTTTTTGTGTCTATTTCATCTTTCGTTTTAGCTGTATCTGTTGCAGCTTGTTCTTCAAATGTTGTTCAATCAACTGCTTCTATCACTGGGAAAATTGATACTAGTAATGCCAACTTGATTAAAGCAGGTGATTTCACAGGTGTTAAAAATGCTAATGGAGATGTTAACTTTATAGCTGATGTTGGTCATGGAATAAAAACAGGAGTATCTTTATCTATTAAATTAAATTTTAATGATGGCTTTAACACAAAAGCCTTTGCAAATGGTATTAGAAACAAAATAAAATCTGATGTTCAAGGTATGGAATTTTATTTATTAAATAGAAATGTACCTTTAGGTACAGGTGCTGGTAGTGGAGATGGACCAAGCGGTAATGCATTTCCTGTTACTACAGCTAATAATATAGCTGGACCTCTTTTCCTTGACAATACAGGTGGTAAAATTACATCTCTTGTGGCTGGTACTGCCACAACCATAACATTTTCTAATATAGCCCCTAATGCAACAAATGCTGGTGCTGGTAATACTGATATTTTTGTTGCGGCAGCGGCAGTAGATGTTGCTACTTTTGCAGCTATCGTATCAGGTGCAAATAATATTACTAATAAAACACTTGGAGCTCCAGGAGTTGCAGGAACTTCACAAATATTTTTGAGTGATGCTTCACAAACTCTAGTTTCAAGAGGTTGGTATGCTACATCATCTTCAGGTGGAGATGCTTCAAACACTGGTAAAATAAATGTTACCAATGGTGCAGTAACGGCAACTCCTTATATAATAGCCAATTCAACTAATGGAGCATTAATTGTGCCTTTAAGCTTGAGTGATTCAAAAGGAGCTAGTGCTGATTCAACTATAACAATTTCAGATGGTTCGCCAACTGCAACTGGTCCAACTAAAGTACAATAATTTATATTATTAATTCTAATAACAAGAGCTTAAAATCCTCTTGTTATTAGAAAATAGTAATTTTTTAGCTTATCAATTTATTTTTAAATTAAATTATGTTTGAATTAATAAAAAAGAAATTAATATTTTTTTTACCACTTTTGTTTTTAATCTTTTTTTCTTGTAATTCTCAAGAAAATATGGGTTTTAATCCCAATGTAAAAATTTCAGGAAAAGTAGATTTTAAAAAAGGTTTTTCAATTCAACTTAAAATTAACAAATTAGAAGATAAAATTTTTACAACTAAAGTTTTTTCTAATCCTGTTTCTTCTAAAAATTTTTCTGATATTAAATCTTATAGTGCTTTTTTATCAACTAGTTATGATGATCCTTTTTCTACAGGTACTAATCCTAGTGGCGATGGTATAAAAACAGATGTTGATAATTCGAGTAATAGTCAGATAACAATTACTTTTAGTAATATTCATAGAGGTGGTCCTTATTTTGCTATAATTGCTGCTTTTGATGATATTATTGGCGGTGTTAATAGAAATAATATAACAAGAATAGATTCTTCAATCTTATCTATAGATAAGAGTTGGTCTAGATCTAATAATAGTGTTACTGTTTTACCAGATGGCTCACTTTTATTTTCTGATGGATCTAATGAATTAAAATCAGATTTAACTTTAAAAGAAGGGACACCAAATAAAATGGGTATCCAAATTACTGTATTTGATGGAAATCCTATTCCTGCACCAGCAAGTGTCAAATAGTTTAATGTTTTTTATACTTAAATTTTATAGTGAGTTTTTATGATAAAAGTATTATTTTTTTTAGGAGGTTGTTAGAATGAGCTTATTAAATAAACTGACAGTACCTTTTATAACTTTAATTATACCCTTTTTAACTAGTTGTAATTCAATTAATATGTTTGATGCTTTTATTTCGTCCAATTTTATAAATAAAAATAATTTTACAATTGATGTTGGTAATGGAAAAAAAACATCTGCTACATTTCCAATAAAAATAAATTTTGATAATTCAAATGATAAAACATTTTTTACAAAAAATTCATCATCTGGAATAGCTGGTAAAACAAAAGGACAAATTCAGTTAATTCGTTTTTATTTAGTTGATAGTAATACAACAAGTCTAACAGATTCAAATATTAAAGAAGGTCCATTTGATGTAATTTCGACAAGTCCTGGAAGTCTTGGAACTTTGTTTACAAACTTAACTGTAGCAGGAACAGGGACCATTAATTTCACTAATGTTAAAACAGGAACATATTATGTGGCTGTTGCGGCTTATAGTTCTAATGTTACGGTTGATTCAACAACAAATATTACAAACCTAAGTACTGTACCTGGAGACTATACTGGAATTACTATTTCTGGTCCTGTAAATTTAGGAAGATTTGCATTGTCAAGTACAGGTGGAGATTTTAATACTAGTGGTTCTATTACTGTTGGAACATTACCAAATTATGTTTTAACAAATTCTCCAACAAACCCATTAGTTGTAAATCTTAAGTTAGCTGATTCTATTGGTGCAACACTGGAATCAAGCGTAACAATTACTAATGGTACTACAACATATACAGGTACACCAACATTACAATAATGAATAAAATATTTTATAAACTAAAAGGAGGTTCTCATAAAATGAATAAAAAATCAATAATAAGAGTAACTTCTATTAATTTATTTTTTTCTATAATTACGGCTTGCTCATCTGTTAGTTTTAATCCAATTCAAAAAGAAATTAATAATGATATAAAAAAGTTAAACTTAAATTCTAATGAAAATATTACTGTACTTGATGTTGGTAATGGAAAACTTGGTGCTAGTTTTTCGGTTAAACTAAATTTTAAATCTGGATTCAAACTTAAAAACAATGCTTCTTCTACTTTTGATGGCACTCCTTCTACAGTAAAAAGCTTTAAAGTTTATTTGATAGATGGAGCGGCTTCTTTGGGAGCTTCAGGAAGTGATATCACTTCTTCAATATTAGGGAACTCTTTTTCCGTAATAAAAACAGGTTCAAGCACTACATCATTAATTCTTAGTAATGTTAATACAGGTTCCTATTATGTTGCTGTTGGTGCTTACCAAGATACAGGGGCAACATTAAATGTAACTCAAACAGCAACTAATGTTTATATTATTTCAGGTGGAAATTTTGCATTATCAACAACAGGTGGAGATAGTGCTACTGGAGGAATACTTAGTACAGGCGGCATAATTACTGTTGATTCATCCTTTCAGATTAATGCTACAGCTTTATCTAATCAAATGGGAATTCCATTAAACTTAACTGATGCTATTGGTGCAACTATTGATACAACTGTAAATGTTACCAATGGGGTTTATAGTGGCTCTGTAGGAGGGCCAACTTAAAATGTATAGAAAAAAAATAATTGAGTTAATTTTAAATAAAAATAAAGGAGTTTAGCAAAAGATGAATAAAAAATCTATAATGAAAATATCTCTTATTTCCTTATTTTTTTCTATAATTACAGCATGTTCATTAATTAATGTTTCATCATCAAATAATTTATCAGAAATAAGCCAAAAAGAATTTAATAATGCTATAAAAAGTTTAAATCTTTCATCTGGGGCAAAACCAACTGTTCTTGATGTTGGTAATGGAAAACTCGGTGGTAGTTTTTCATTAAAATTTGATTTAAATAAAGGTTTTAAAATTAAAAATAATACACCAGGAACAATAGGTCTTTTATCTAAAGTTAATAGTTTTAAAGTTGCTCTTATAGATGGTAGTGGAGGACCTCCTACACCTGGTTCTTTAACAGTTGCTTCTGGTTGTGGTGGACCATGTGGACCTTATACAGTTGTAAAAACAAGTGGAAGCCCTGTATCATTAATTCTTAAAAATGTACCTACAGGAGTTTATTATGTTGCTGTTGCAGCTTTTGAAGATGCTGGAGCTACAACAGATATAACAGCAAGTTCTTTTACAATAGGAGGACCACCTAAAAACTTTGAAGTATCAACAACAGGCGGTGACTCAAATGTAGGTAAAATTACAATTGATTCTTCTTTTCAGATAAATGGAACAGCTTCAAGTAATCAAATGGGTGTAAATATGACTTTGATAAATGGTGTAGGAGCAATAATTGAATCACCAATAACAATTACTTCTGGAGTAAACCCAATATCAGCAATTCAGCTAATTCGTTTTTATTTGGTTGATAGCAATGCAGGTTCTTTAAGTGCCACAAATATAAAAGCGGGTCCTTTTGACATTACAACAGGAACTCTTTTTACAAATTTAACAACAGGCACTGGCCCAAATACTGATACAGCTCTTTTTACGAATGTACCAGCAGGAATTTATTATGTTGCAACAGCAACTTACAATACGACAACTCCAATTAATTCAACAACAAATATTACAAGTGCTACAGCTAATTCAGCTAATATTACTATTGGAGGGCCAATAGACTTCGGTACATTTGCTTTGTCAAATAGTGGTGGTGATGGTTCAGGAAGTATAACTGTTAACTCAGATCAAAGTCTTGCTGTATCACCTTTGATTTTACCTCTTACATTAAATTGAGATATATAGTAATGAAAATAATTTTTATGTTTATTTTATTAATTAATAGCTTGAAGCTTTGTCTTGGTATTAATACAAACATGGTTCTCACTACTCTGGGATTTATTTCTGAGTTGAATATTTCTTTTATGAAAATAAAAAAAAGTTTAAATGATTATATTTCTGATTTTATAATAATTAATTTACAGGCCTAAAAAGATGAAAAAAAGCTTATTAATTACATTTCTCCTACTAAATATAATTTTACTTACAAGTTGTATTTTAGGAATTAATAATACTGGAAGTTATGGTTCACTTTTAACATCAGTAAAATTTCCAGATCAAAAATTTTCACTTAAATTTATTCCAGATAATACTAATTCTATAAATATTAAAATAGAAGGAGTAGGTATAAATACCCCAATTCAATTTAATCTAACTAGAAACGAAAGACGAGTATTAAAAGATGTTCCAACAGGAGAAAAAAATATTAAAGCAAGTGCTGTTGATATCAATGGAAATATTGTAGCCCAAGGAAAAAATAACATAAATATAATCGCTGATAAAATAAATACTGTAGAAATAACATTAGAAGCAAATAACGTTAATTTACCAACCAAGCCAATTGAATCTTCAGAAACGCAAAAACCTGTAGAAACAAAATCTGATTGTATTATAAAAAGACTTTCAACAGATCCTCCTTTGTCAAAGACAATTGAACAATCTTTAAAGAATTCAGGGTGTGAGATAATTTTATTACCACCAGAAGAATTACCTTCTATTCCAAAAGTTGTTACTTCTCCTGAAAATCCACCATCTTCATTATCAAATCCAAATTGTTTGATAAAAATTAAACAAAGTGATTTGCCTTTATCAAAAACAATCGAAGAAGCAATTAAAGATGCAGGATGTAAGATTATTTTACCAGAGCCAATCTCAAACCCTCCAATAACAAATAATAGTGGTGGAGGTGGAGCAAGTGGTAGGACCGAAAATAACCCGAATCTTATACCTGTAAATGTTACTATACACACGCCAACACCAATACCAAGCGGTGTAATAATAAATTAAGTTAGTTTCTTACTTAACTGTAAATCTAGTTTCAAAAGTAGCTAATTTACCTGAAGCATTTAGATCTTTTAAAGTAATATTAGCAACTAGCTCTCCTTTTGTTTCTGAAGGAGGTATTATTGTTAGCATCAAGTCGGCTTGTCCAGAACTTCCAATATAAGTTGGAGAAACTCCAGAAATGGTTTCAGAAAAACCGTCTACGCCAAGTATATTTGTTTGTGTTGCTAAAATAGTATCATATTTTTTTAAAAAGAAATCTATATTAGCTTTTATTTTTGCTTCTTTAATTGTTAATCCATTTGCTTTAACTTTAACAATAATACTATCTTGAGATGTAAAAATTTTATCATTATTTAGTATAAACAACCCAGATTTTTCTAATTTTCCTAATTGGACTGTATTAAGATCTACTCCCAATGGTAAAGAAACAGTTGTAGGATTTTGGCAAGAAATCATTCCTATTATTATAGAAATTAAAATTAACTTAGTTAAAATAGATTTTTTGTTCATAATTTATTTTCTTCCTAATTTTTTAGCTAAAATATCAACTATATAAAGAATAATTTTTAGTTGATTTTAAATTTAATAAAATATTTTTCTTTTCAAAAGAGAATATTAGCACATTTCTTAATAATTAAAATTTTTTTGGCTAAAAATAATGGCTAAAAATAGAATTAACTATTTTTTTCTGTTAATATTCTAAATATATTCAAAATTAAATTTATTAGGCATGAATAAAATAAATAATAAAGCCAACGTTTTTCATAAATATCTTTTAAAAAAATATCTTTTAGTAATTTTTATTGTAAATACAATATCTTCAATAGGGATGTCTATTTTTGTTGGATTAGAAAGTGTTACTCAAGATGGAAATACAATGCCTTTACCTTTTTGGCTAAGAAACATGTTGCTTTTAAATTCGTTATCAATACTTGTAGTAGTAATTTTTTTATTTATTTTTATTAAAAGAAAAACTGAGCATATTAGTACACCTGAAGAAAAAATTGTTTTTTTTGAAAAAAACAAAGACTCCTTTGAAAATAGATTTTATATTTCACTATTTATTTTAATGATTCCTTTTTTAATAGTTTCTGGAAATACTATGTTAGATTCAGATGAAACTACAAATATTTCTTGTAACATTAATTCAAAAGAAATAACTGAAACTAAAAAAGGTGGTAAGACTTATATTATAAATGCAAAGTGTAATGATAAAAGTGAATATGATCTAAGAGTTACTGGAGATACTTGGAATAGAAAAAAAGAAGCTAGTAGTATTATTCTTACTACAACTAAAGGTGGATTAGGTTTTCAAAGAATAAAAAAAATAACTTACTAAATTTTTTACTCATATTGGCTTTGTTTTATGTAACAAAATAATTTATTTGTAAAAAGAAAAGCTTAATAGGTTCAAAGTTACTTCTGGGAATGATTTTAAATCATTCCTTACAGAAAAGAAAACGTATTATGTAAGGAACGTTTTAAAACGTTCCTAAACACACACATTGGATAACTTATAATATTAATAATGTTATTTAATTTCTATTTCTTAGTTTCTTTGTAATTTATCCATAGTTCCGAAATTATTACCACAAATAGTTTCTTCATTGTAGTAAGATTTTGGTAATGACTTCATATAGTCCAAAATAGGAACTTTATTATCAGGAGCTTTTTTATCTAAATAATATAAATACATTTTTTCTGATGCTTTTAGTAGTATTTTCTCATTTATATTATTTTTAGGTTTTTCTATATCTTTTTTATCTAAAAGAAGCTCGTTTTTTAAGAAATCTAATTTATAAGAGTTATAGTTAAAAGAATCAGAGCTAATATTTTTTGAATTTTCATCTTTTATAACATAAGATTCAAAATATAATATATTATCAGTTAAGTTTTTTGGAATAAAAGAAACAGAGTTAAAAATTTTATTTTCTGAATCTTTAATTTTATATTCTAGTTTTTTGCTTATAGAATCATTATTTATTTGATATAAAGATAATATCATTGAAGTATTACCATTTTCTTTTTTTTCTTTAATAGCAATAAAAGAAAAAGAATCTATCCATTTATAATCTGTACGAGTATTTTCTGACATATTATCATCAAGACTAAATGAATTTTCTTTTTCAAGATCAAAAACAGTTATATTATTTTTTTCAGTATTAACTGTTTTAGTATTATCTTTATTAAATCTACCAACAATATTATTTTTTTTATAAATTACATTATTTGAATTTAAATCAATTAAATAAAATAATTTTTCAGCATTTTCTTCCAGTGTAGGAACCTTTAATTTAAAAGTAGTAGAAAAAAGTAATTTGTTATTATTAATTATTTTATAGTCTGTATTATAATTTAAGCTGTTATTATAATCTATATTATTATTATTTGTACCTAAATCTAATATTTTTTCATATTTACCTTTTGTATCTATTGAATATAAAGAATAATTCTTAAATCCTTTTTTTTCTAAAAAAGAGTAAACAAAATAACCTTTATTATTTGTCTCATCAAAAAAGGTAGATTCTACTTCCTGTGAATAACCTATTTTGTAGCAATTATATGTAATACAAGAAGTTGTATTTATTAAACCCAAGCATAATGATAATTGTAGTAATTTTTTTAATATTTTTTTCATAATTAAAATTTTGTTTCAACTCCTATAAGTAATCTTGGGAAAAGTGTGTATGCAATTGAATTGTATGAATTATCTATATTTAGTCCTAAATCTAAACCTGTATTAATTCCCCAGTTATTAAAGTAAAAGGGCTTTCCAACTCCTAAACCAAAATAATAATGACTAACATTACCATCTACATTTGGATTGTATGTAATAGGATAAAGAGGAAATGAAGTACCACCAAAATAATTTAAATAAAAATTTTTAGATTTATTTTCTGACATATTATCATTTATGTATTGTTTTAAATTTAATTCAATACTATTTCCAAAAGAAGTAGTTGGTACAAGTTGTATCCCAACAGGTTTAAAAGGGTGAAGGTATAAAAAACCAGATTCAAAATTAAGACCTGTTTCAAAGTTTTTAGTAATATCTCTTGAAATACTTAATTTTAATCTTGCATTTGATAACCCAACACCTAAATGAGTTTCTAAATCATTTTCTTTAGAAAAAGCTTTTTCTAAAAACATACTTTGCAATAAAAGGCAAAGCATAAAAAATTTTAAATTATTCATATATTAGTTCCTAAACTATATTTTTTAAAGTGAATGTTAAAATTAAAAAAACTATTATTTCTTAGTAAATTATTTTATTTTATCAAACTAAACTTTTAATAGGATTATAATAAAATAACTTAAATACGACAATATACTAAAAAAAAATTAAAAATAAATACATAAAAAGTTAGTTTTTCTATTAAAAAATTTATTTTATAAAATTTCTTTTTTTTATTAATATAAAAAGCTCTTAATGTAATATAGGATTTTTTATAATTTTATATTTTTTGAAAAATCATTAACATATTTTTCTTGTAAAATAGTTTCAACAGCTCTACTTGATCTAATAACTCTTACTTGTTTTATTGCTTCTTCTGGTGAAAAACCTTTATAAACAAGATAACATGCTGCTGTAATACCTGCTCTTCCAAGACCTCCAGCACAATGAACCATTATATTTGCCTCTTTTTCAAGATTTTTATCAATCCATAAAACTAGTTCTTTCATTTTTAAAAAAGGAGGCACTTTTTGATCTAAAATAGGTAATCTTTTTACTTTAAAACCATTTTTATGATAAGAATCCATTAAATCATCAACACCATAATAATGAAACTCATTATCTTTTATTAAAGTAACAATATGAGTAACCCCAAGATTTTTTATGGTTTCTATATCTTTACTTAGGTTATGACCTAAATCTTTTCTTCCTGGTAAAATAGTTAATCCTAACTTTCCTTTTTTTATTATATTTTCAGAGAAATAATCAATTCTTATTCTTCCTTTTTCACTTAATCTATTTTTTATTTCATAACTATAAACACCACTTGCATAAAGTGCTAATAATTTTTGAAACTTATTTGGTTCATCAAAGCTTAATGTGTGAATTGAATATCTTAATAAAGCTATAAAAAGTTGTATGGAATTTCTATCTTCTTTTATTAATTCAGGATAAAAACTTCTCAAATGTCTTAATGTATTATATGCTTTTTGTATTTCTGGTAATTTAAAATCCATTTTTTTTATTTCAGGAAGTAATGCTCCTAAATCTTTTATTCTTACCAAAAAATCAATAAGTTTCATTCCTTCTAAAAGCTCTTCTTCTGTATCTATTTTTGTAAAAATATATAATAAATCGTTTTCTAATTTTGCTAAATCTTTTAAAATATGACCTCTATGAGTATGAAAAAAATCAATTAACCAAACATTTTCATGAGAATCAATAATTATATTTGCTCCATTCAGATCCCCATGAATATAAGAAAAATAAGCATTTCCCATAGCAAAAGGTTTTATTTTTTCTAATTCTTTAGCATAAAAAAAATAAGGATTATAAAAAGTGTTTCCTGTTGGTAATTTTAGTATTTCTTCATCAGCTTTTTGTCCTAATAGATTTTCAATATTTTCTTTTATTTTTTCAGCAGAATCGGATTTAAAATAATAATAATCTAATAAATTACAAGATTCAAAAACACCAGCTATATATAATTTACCTAATTGT
>JBBTGK010000288.1:0-7102 GCA_038060635.1 Cyanobacteriota bacterium
AAAAACCTCAAAGATGGTTTTTTATTATACCTTTTGGTGAAAATTCAATAGTCGGTACAACTGATACAAAAGCAGAAGTAAAAGATGAAAATGATTTTTCATATTTAGAAGAAGATAATTATGCAAAAGAATCTGAAATTGATTATTTATTAAATGCTGTAAATTTTTATTTTCCTGATTCTAATTTTACTTCAAAAGATATTATAAGTTCTTTTGCAGGATGGAGACCTTTGGTTGCTCCAGAAGGAGAAGATACATCTGAATCTGATATATCAAGAGAACATGAGATTTTTGAAACTGAATCTGGAATAATTTGTATTGCAGGTGGAAAATTAACTACTTATATTTCAATGTCTAAAGAAATAACCGAATATATTTTTGATTTATTAGATATAGATTATGTAAAAATAGAATATCCAAGAATTTTAAGTTGGAATACTGATATAGATAAAAATACTTTTTTAAAGTTAGAAAAATCTATTTCAGAATATAAAGATGATGATGTTATAGAGTATTTAATAAATAGATATGGAACAGAATATTATAAAATTTTAGAGATAATGAATATATCTCCTGAAATGGCTCAAAAAATTGAAAATTTATCCGAAGATGCAAAAATATACAGGGCCGAAATAATATATTCTGTTTTTTATGAAATGAGCATTACATTAAAAGATATTATGAATAGAAGATTTAGATTAATATTAAAAGATAAAAATCAAGGAATTAATGCTATTGATGAAATAACAGAAATTATGAGTTATACACTTGCTGATTTACTTAATTGGTCTGAAGATTATAGAGAAAATTGGGCTAGTGTTCAAAAAGAAGAATATATTTTAGAGCTAGAAAAAGTTAATGCTTATTCTTTAATAAAAGATGTTTTAGCTTAAAAGTACCAGAGATATTGATTAGTTGTTTTTTTATTAAGACATTTCAAAATTCTTTTAGCATATTTTAAAAAATTAAAATATGGAATTAAGTCAAAATACAAATAGGAAAATAATCTTGTTTTAAATAAATTTTTCTTTAAGTATCAAAAATAGATTTTTTGAGATTTTCAATTTCATGATTTTCAATATCTTCTTTTTCTGATTTAGTATAAATACTTAGCAAATAAATTTTTGTTAGACCTTCTTCTGGAAGCATATCTGGAAGTTCTTCAAGTAAATAAGTAATAATTCTTGCTCCACTACTTTTTCCTTTGTTATTACTTGTTATAGCCATTCTTATTTTATATACGTTTTCAGTAACTTCATCACCCATTCTTGGATTTTTAATTAGTTCTTCTTGAAATTTCTTTAAATCACTTTTCAAAGAACTTTGTTTTTTTGCTATGGCTTTAACTTCTTTTTCAAAAGATTTAGTAACTTTTATATCATATTTCATCTAATAATGCACTAAATGACTTAGCTTCTTTTCTTTGTCCATTTTTAATTTCTTTTACTTCAATAAATGCTTCTTTTAAATCTTTTAAAATACTTTTTTTACTTCTTTGAGTCTCTTTATCTGTTGTTAAAGATATTTTTAAGGAAGAATTAGCAGAAGAAACAATCTGAACATCTTTTTTGATTTCAGTCCTTCCTTTTAATTTCATAATTTCTTCCTTTAAAAATTTATTTATAGAAAACCATATATCTTAATTATACAATAAATCCATAATTTTTGACTTTAAGTATTTTTGGTATTTTACTAAGAATCACAACTCAAAACACTATATTATTTTTAAAGTCTTTATTTATCATATTCAATTTTATTTACAAAAACTTGAACATCTTTTTTAAGTTATGTTTTTTATAAATGTAATACAAATTTATGTGTATAATTCAACTTAAATACTTGTTAATAAAGGGATTGTAATAAAAACTTGTTTTTTACTTTTTTTTCAAATTAAATAAAACTACTTACAAACACTCTTTAATCATTAAGTGTAGATTTTTTTAAATAATAAGCTGAAATATATTCTGTAAAACTATTGGAAATTAATTTAATTTCTTCACCATGTTCTCTATGCCAATAATATATTTTGCTATTATTCTTTTCCCCAACGCCTATACCAATTTCACCCCCTGCATCACTTGTAGCAATCGGTAATATTTTCTTTAATTCTAAATTTTCTTTATATTCAAAAAATTCGTTTTCATTTTCAATAATTTCAATCATTTCTAATAAATTAAAAAAATATATCATATCTACATGAATATCATTTTTATTTAAAATACTATTTGCCATATCATAATAAATATTATCTATTTTTGTATCATAATCTAAAACTAATCCATTATAATTAATCATAAAATCTCTATAATCATTTGTTAAAGTAATATTATAAGAATTTTCAAGTTCTTTTACATGACTTTCGTAAATTTTTTTATCTCTCAAAAAATCATTTTCTTGTTTATTTTCTTCATAGGATTTGTCTCTATTATCCCATCTTTTTCCATATTTAAAAAAAACTAAATTTTCGTCAAACATAAAAATTACCTCAGTTATTTAATTTTGAACCTTAAATAAAGTTTAACTCAAATAAAACCATTTCTTAATCTAATGATCATAAAATATGACAAAAAAAATATTATAATTATAAGAGCTATTTTTATTTCTTAAAGATAATAAATTATGAAAAAACTACATATTTTACTAGCAAGTGCTTTTGTTCTTTCTAGTTGTGCAATAAATGAACCTGAATTAAAAGAAGAAAATACAACTAATCCTGTTTTAAATTCTACCGAAAAAACAGTTGCACAAAAAAATGTAACTAATATTCAAACAAATCAAAATAGCCCTGTAAATAAAACAAATCCAGTTGTAGTTGCTCAACCTACAAAAACAGAACTTCCTAAAAAACAAGAAATAATTTCAGTTAAAGATAAACAAATAAATGTAGCTGAAGACTATAATACAGAAACTGTTCTTGTTGGAATTAAAACTGAAAAAGATCATGTAAAAGCATTAGAAATACTTTCTAAATACAATTTAAAACAAGAAAATTTTATGAAAGGTATAAATGTAATATCTGTAACTTCTACAGGAAAAAATGTACCTGAATTATTAAAAAAGCTAAATGATGAAAAGTTTTTTGCTTTTGTAGAAACTGATAATCTAAGTATAAATAAACCAGAACAAGATTCTGAAGTTGTTGATTCTATTTTTAATATTTTTGGTGTTTTAGATTACAACGATAAATATTACAAAGATCAATATGCATTGAAATCATTGAGACTCCCAGAAGCTTGGGGTTTTTCGACAGGTAAAAATACTACAATTGCAATAATAGACTCTGGGGTAGATTTTAATCATGCCGATTTAAAAAATAAAACTGTTCCTGGCTATGATGCTTTTGCTCAAAAAGAAGGGGCAAAAGGTGGAGATGTAAGTAACTTAAATTATCTTTATTCTGTTTATAAACATGGTTCTCATGTAGCTGGAATAGCTGCGGCTGAAGCAAATAATTCAAAAGGAATTGTTGGTGTAGCACCAGATGCAAAAATTATGCCTATAAAAATTTTCCCTGGCTTTCCAGAACTTTTTAAAACTTCAAAAAAGAATACCGATGGATCTGATATAACCGTTGTTTCTGCTATAGCTGATGGAATAGTTTGGGCTGTTGATCATAAAGCTGATGTAATAAATATGAGTTTAGGTGTTTGGGAACCAAGTATAACAATAGAAAAAGCTGTTAAATATGCTTTAGATCATAATGTTTCCGTTATCGTTGCTGCTGGAAATGAAAGAGCAAATGGAAATAGAAGAAATTATTTAGGTGCTATAAATGGTGTTGTTGCTGTTGGAGCAACAGATAAAGATGATAAAATTACCTTTTTCTCAAATTCAGGTGATTATGTAACAGTAGCTGCTCCTGGCTATGAAATAATATCTACCACACCTTCAATTTTAAAATTAAAAGAATACAGAAAAATGAGTGGAACTTCTATGGCTTCTCCTGAAGTTGCAGGTGTTGCAGCCCTTCTTAGAAGTAAATTTGGAGAAAAAGCAACTCCTGCATGGATAAAGGAAAGATTACAAAAAACGGCTACTGATCTAGGTGAACCAGGAAGAGATGATCTTTATGGAAATGGTTTAGTTAATACACTAAAAGCATTGAGTGATCCCGAGTAATAATTAAGAATCGAAATCTGATAACTAATAAAAACAAGTCTTGTAGGGATTTGATTCATCAAATCCTTTATTAGATTAAAAAAGTTATTCAATTGATTATAAGCAAGGTTTTTTATTTTTTTTCTATAACGTTACAATAAAGGTTTTTTTTAATGAGTGGTATAAATTTATTTAACAAAGAGCAACCCGACGTTTTTGTCGGTAAGTCTGGTGCAAAAAATACTAATAACAGAACTATTCCTTCACAAAATCAATTTCCAGTTAGAGCAAAATCACCTTTACATGAAGGTGATTCTGTTGGTTTATTAAAGAAAAAAGAAGTTCTAAATTCAGAAAATCCTTTTTCTAACGAGCCTATTTATATGAGTGATGTAAAATATAAAAGACACTATGAAGGCGAAAAACCAATTCCTAACATGACTGTAAATGTTAGAGGGAAAGCTTTTGATGATTTGATGTATAAATCTGATGCAACTCCTTATAAAATAGCTCAAGAAGTTCTTTCTAATGAAATGATAGCAAATAATCCTGAACTTAAAGAGAAAATGCTTGAGTTTGCAAAAAATCTTGATCCAAAAGATAAAGAAGCTGTAATTTATATGAAAACTCTTACAAATAGAACTCCTGGTTTGTCAGTTGACGATTTAACAAATGTTTTTTCTAAACTAACTTCTATGATGAAAGAAGAAAATTTTGATCAAAGAATTGGTAATAAAAAAGAATTAGTTATAGCTGCTTTACATGATATAGCAGAACCATCTGATATTTCTCAGGAAGGAATTGGAACTTGTACAGGAACAACAGTTCAAATACAATTAGCTCTAAGAAATCCTAAAGAATATTTGACTATGATTGATTCATTAGCAAAAAACAAACCATATACAACTGTTACAAATAAGCAAATACCACCAAATTGGACTTTTACAGAAGAAGGTAAAGATAATAAACCTGACTCTAGAAGAACAATATCTGCTAAGATAATGCAAAATGCTATAATGGATTTTGCTGATGGTACAACCAGAAATTTTGATAGTTCTAAAAGTGATGGTGGTTTAAGCTATGAGCAAACAGCAGATGCTGTAAAAGATATTACAAATCAGAATGTAAAAACTTATGAAATTTGGAATAATTCACCTAAACAACTAGTAAATATTTTAGAAAAATCTAATCCAAGTATAGAAAATCCAATAGAAGTTTCTATGACATATCAAGAATCAGGAAGAGATGCCTTCCATTCTTTAAGTGCTGTCGGAATTGCTGATGGAAAAATACAAATTATAAATCCTTGGGGAAGACAAGAAAGTTTTGCTTTAGATGATTTCCAAAAAAGAGTAATGTCTGTAAGCGGAACAAAAGGTTTAGATATAGGCATAAAAGACCCAAATACTTTTGACCCAGAAATTAAAAAATCTATTTTAGATGATACTAAAAGAGATAATTTCTTAGCTAATATGACTAATAATAAAAAAGCTGATTTAATCGCAGATATTTCTAATCTACATTTTTATACAAATCCTCCTTCAGATAAAAAACTTTCGCCTGATGAAAAAAAAGTTTTAGTTCATACCCTAAATAGTTTATTAGATGGTGGTTTTGCTCAAAAAGAAAGAATTTACGATCTAATTCTTAATACAATAGGAAACACTAACACCAATATTTTATTAAATAGAATCAGTGATAATAGTGAAGTTTTTACTTCCGTTAAAGCTAAAATGGATGAATTAGCTTTATCTAAAGCGAGTAAATCATCTAACAGTAGTCATGTATAAAATAACAAAGGAGTTTTTTTAATGAGTGGTGCAATAAGTGGAGCAAGTAATAATATAGGTTTAAGTGCATCTGCACCTAAAACACCTGTAAAAGATACGGCATATTCATTAGAAGCTGTTGAAAAAAGTGGCGTTGTTCTAAAAAAAGGAATGGTTGGAGCATCTGTATCTGAAATACAAACTAAATTAAAAGATCTTGGCTACAATGTAGAAGTAAATTCTAAATTTGATGTTCAAACAACTGCTGCTGTAAAAAAATTCCAATCTGATCATGGAATAAAACAAACAGGAAATGTTGGTAAACTCACTTTAGATAGAATAAATGACTTTCAACCTAAACCACAACCTACTTCTGATAAAGCAGACCTTTCTGGTTCAAGTACAGCATCTAAACCAGATGTAAAAACAAATGTTTCTTTTTTAGATGAACAAACAAAACCAGCTGATACAGCACCAACCTTGGATTTAGTTGCTAAAGGAAAAGGAGCTCTTAAAAAAGGAATGACTGGTGAATCTGTAAGAATTCTTCAAGAAAAATTAACTGCCGCTGGTTTTAAAGTAGATCCAACAGGAACATTTGATGATAATACAGAAAAAGCCTTAAAAGCTTTTCAAAAAGAAAGTGGAATAAAACAAACAGGACAATTAGGTAGATTTACATTAGATGCTCTTGAAGAAGAAACTCAAGATGAATCTTATTCTGAAGCTATTGTTGATGCTGATAAAATTGAAATACCTGAAAAGCCCCCTGCAACACCGTCTGGACAACAAACACAACCTGTAGCTGGAGCTGATGCTGTTGATTTACTTACTGAAGGAACTGAAAAAGGAGTTGCTTTAGCTAAAAAAGCAAAACAAGTTGCTTTAGCAATGCAACCTCATAGAAATCCTAAAAAAGGTAAATGTTATAGAGGTGTAAAAAATGCTGTTAAACAAGCAACAGGAGTTGAATTAGTTGGAGGATCTGCTTGGCAAGCAGCTGGACAATTAGCTAAAAGTTCAAAATTTAGTGAAGTAAAAGTTTCATCTTCTCAACTTGATAATTTGCCACCAGGAGCAATTGTGGTTTGGGGTAAAACATCAAGAAGCCCTTACGGTCATATATCAGTTGCATTAGGAAATGGAAAAGAAGCTAGTGATCATGTTAGTAATCAACTTGCATCTTTAAGAGGAGCTTCTAATTTTAGAGTTTTCCTTCCTAATTGACGCTCACT